>JBDNAP010000115.1:0-2939 GCA_039768325.1 Thiogranum sp. | reverse complement strand
CCGGGCGCAAACTCATTTGTGGAAGTCGGCCAGCAGGTCAGAGAAGGCGATACCCTGTGCATTATCGAAGCCATGAAAATGCTCAACCAGATCGAAGCCGACAAGTCCGGTACCATAGCTGCCATCCTGGTGGACAATGCCGAGCCGGTGGAATACGGTCAGGCCTTGTTTGTTATTGAATGAGTTTCTGCCGTTGCGGTCTTCCAGGAGCGCCGCTCTTTGGCATGCCCAAGCGCGGTCAGCGCTCCGCTCCTGCAGACAGTCATAGTTTCAGTACATAGTTATGCTAGATAAAGTCGTCATTGCCAATCGCGGCGAGATCGCCCTGCGCATCCTGCGTGCCTGTTGTGAAATGGGTATTAAAACGGTAGCCGTGCATTCCGAGGCGGATCGCAGTCTCAAGCACGTGTTGCTGGCCGACGAGTCGGTTTGCATAGGCCCCGCACCTTCGGTGGACAGTTACCTGAATATTCCGGTGTTGATCGCAGCCGCCGAAGTGACCGACGCGGTGGCTATCCATCCGGGTTACGGTTTTCTCTCCGAGAATGCGGATTTTGCCGAGCAGGTGGAGAAGAGCGGTTATATCTTTATCGGCCCTCGTGCCGGCACTATCCGCACCATGGGCGACAAGGTGGCCGCCATCCGCACCATGAGAGAGGCCGGAGTGCCCTGCGTGCCGGGCAGCGACGGCCCGTTGGGTGACGATGAAGAGACCAATATCAAACTGGCGCGCGACATCGGTTATCCGATCATCATCAAGGCGGCGGCCGGTGGCGGTGGCCGCGGGATGCGCACCGTGCATGCGGAAGCCAACCTGCTGAATGCTATTACTGTAACGCGCACAGAAGCGCTGAGTTCGTTCGGTAATGGTACGGTGTACATGGAAAAATTCCTGCCGACGCCGCGCCACGTGGAATTTCAGGTGCTGGCTGACGGGGAAGGCGCGGCGATTCACCTCGGCGAGCGCGATTGTTCCATGCAGCGCCGGCACCAGAAAGTGGTTGAAGAAGCGCCGGCGCCCGGCATTACCATGGATCAACGCATGGCGATGGGTGAACGCTGTGCCGAGGCCTGCCGCCGCATCAAGTATCGCGGCGCGGGAACTTTCGAATTTCTCTATCAGGACAACGAATTCTACTTCATCGAAATGAACACCCGGGTACAGGTGGAGCACCCGGTCACCGAAATGATCACCGGTGTGGATATTGTCAGGGAACAGCTGCGTATTGCCTCCGGCGAAGGTCTGTCCTATCGCCAGGAAGACATCAGCTGGACCGGGCACGCGGTGGAATGCCGTATTAACGCCGAAGATCCGGTAAAATTCCTGCCCTCGCCCGGCACCATCACCCAGTATCATGCCCCCGGTGGTCCGGGTATTCGGGTGGATACTCATATCTACAACGGTTACACGGTGCCGCAATACTATGACTCCATGATTGCCAAGCTGATTGCGCACGGTGAAGACCGGGCCACGGCGCTGGCGCGCATGCGTGGTGCACTGGCCGAGATCGTCATCGACGGTATCAACACCAATATTGCCCTGCACCAGGATATCTTCAACGATTGTGCCTTCATAGCCGGTGGGGCCGATATCCATTATCTGGAGAAGAAGCTGGGCTTGTGACTGGTCTCCTGATCGCGATATAGCGCTGATTCCGATGCCTTGGCAATCAATCTCCCTGGAAGCCGGTGAACTGAATCCGCAGCAGTTGTCGGCGTTCTTTGAGGAGCAGGGTGCACTGTCGGTCAGTTTCGAGGATGCCGCTGACCAGCCCTTGTTCGAACCCGACCCGGGCAGCACACCGCTGTGGTCGGCAACACGCATCACTGCGCTGTTCGAAGCGGCAGCGGACATTTCCACCCTGAAACAACGCCTGGCATCGACTTTCGGGGAGGCGGTCGTCGAACGCCTGCATGCAGACACCCTGCAGGACCAGGATTGGGAGCGTGCCTGGCTGGATCAATTTCATCCCATGCAGTTCGGCCGGCGGCTATGGGTTTGCCCGGCCGGCCAGCGTCCGGCCTGCGACAGCGATGTTGTTCTTATCGATCTGGATCCCGGGCTGGCTTTCGGTACCGGAACCCACGCCACCACCGCCCTGTGCCTGCAATGGCTGGATGGACATCCCCCGGTCAATCAGCAGGTGCTGGATTACGGTTGTGGCTCCGGCATTCTGGCCATCGCAGCGCTTAAACTCGGTGCCGCTGCTGCCTGGGGTGTGGACATCGATCGGCAGGCCCTGTGGGCGAGCCGGGAGAATGCCGTGCGCAATGGCGTGGAGGCGGGACTGTTGACCGGGCTGCCGGAAGCGTTGCCGGATCAGGGCTTCGACTTGTTGCTGGCAAATATTCTCGCCAATCCGCTGATTGAACTTGCGCCCCATCTGGCGGGCCTGGTTCGGGCGGGTGGTGACCTGGTGTTATCGGGTATTCTCTGCCAACAGGCGGATGCGGTGCGGGCGGCTTATGAGCGCTGGTTTTCCCTGTCGGAGACAGTTGAGCGGGATGGCTGGGTGTGTTTGCACGGGGTTCGGAATTAAAGCGATGATGGGATTGCGGACGCCTGGGGCCGTGATGACCTGTATGCGACTATTAATGAGTCTGGGGAATCTCTGGTTTATTCCCGTGCCGTCATTCCGATGAAGGCCGGACAAAAGCGCGCAGCGCGTTGAACGCGAACGGGCGGCCCGCAGGGTGAGTGCAGCGAATCATCCAGGAAAATCATGCGTCTGGATGCCGCAACACGTCCGGCATCACGGGGTGATCAGGGCTTCCTTGGTTACTTGATTATTTTCACCTGACTATGCTTATTTATACAGCGTAGCGTAAACCGCGGAAACGGATGTCATGTACGTAGCCTGTCCTTCATGTAACTTGCTGTATCAGATTGAGTTGATCCACCTGCGCGCCGCTGGCGGTGAGTTGCATTGTGGCGCCTG
>JBDNAP010000601.1:0-4985 GCA_039768325.1 Thiogranum sp. | reverse complement strand
GTTCAATCGCGTTGAAGACAGCGAAGAGACCTCCGCCGCCGGCGTCCAGTACTTTGCAAAAACCTCTAAAAAACGAAACCTGAGCCTGACCACCGGCATTAAAATTGACAGTACTGAATTCTTCATCGGGCCACGCTATCGACGGACCTTCAAGTTCGATAGCTGGAACCTGAGATTCACTCAACGGCTTCGCTGGTTGAGCAAGAAGGGCTGGGAAGCAACGACGCGCTTCGACTACGAACGCCTGCTGGGCGAAAAACTGTTTTTCCGCCATACCGTGGAAGGGAGGTGGCGCGACGAGGACGAGGGTTACCAGTATGAAATCCGACCAAGTCTTATCCAGCAGCTCCGCAGCAAAAAACCTATCGAATACCGATGGAACAACCTGTTCAAGACCAGCCCCAATCACCGGCTTGACAGCTCCGTCCTGCTGGTCCGCTACCGTCGCAATCTCAAACGCAAATGGTTGTTCTACGAAATCAATCCCCAGATCGCCATGCGTAATGACGAAGACTTCGAACCCAAGGCCGGCATCACCTTTCAGCTTGAAGTCATGTTTGGTGGCAAAGATTTCCTCAAGCGCCGCGATAACAAACCACTCGGGACCAGCCGGCTCGAAGCTATCGATAAACCGGCGCTGCCTGGCTTTGATCTAAATTACCAGAAGATGTCCGGCCGGAAAATGATTGCCTCTGACAAAGGCACCGCAAGCTGGACCCATTTTGCTGCTGGCCGATGATATACACTGCGACCGACAAGGTACGACACAATGCACAATTCCACTCCGACGCAGCAGTGCTGCCGCCAAATTGCCGTAGCGCTACCCCATGACAGGTACCGCGGAAAATCCTACCGATAACTATTGACCAAGCATTCTCAGTGAACACAGATTGCTTATGGACGGAGAAATAAAATAGTCCATAAAATAAAGACTTATGAAGCCTCACCGCTGAAGGCAAGCTTCCTCACCGGATGGTGCTAAAATTAGCGGAGTACAGACACTGTTTCAGCGTTAAACATATTCCCGCCGCTTTTCAAGCAAACTGTGTCGGTGCGACAGCAGAATGCTCTTGGTCAGTGGTCTGCTGTGGAATACAAACACTGGAGGTGCTTTCATGAAATCACGTCTATTGAAACCAATGGCAGTATTCCTCATCACTGTTTCAACAAGTGCTACAGCCGCTGGGGGCCAGCCGGACCCGGCCAGACCAGGCACTGGTTCTGATGAGTATTCTCAACCTCGCAGTAGCGCAACACCGTATGCCAACAAGTCAACCGACGGCCCTGCAGTGCCGGGCGGAAGTTATAGAAATCAGGCGCCACCACGCTATCGAATCGAACAGGGTTCTGGCGGCAACACCAACGTCTTCCCCAGGGTGCCGGGCACGAGCTACAGAAATTACTCACGGCCGAGCTACAAAACTCGATAACAGGCGAACATAAGGCAATCATGTCGAGACATAACTGTCGGAGAGACTTCATGATACCCAGACGATGGATTTTCATTGCGTTCTTGTTCAGCTGCCACTGCCTGTCTGCCTGTGGCCCTCTCACCATCAAAGACACAACGACGCAGTCGTTTGTACCCATCCAGCGCGGAGTTCTCGAACTGCATCAGGACCTCGTCATCCCGGCCAACCGTACACGCGTTTTCTTACAGGATGGGCGCGTGTTGCATGGCATTAACGAATATTATCCACACTGTCAGTTGCGGGTGCGAAATATCATGGAACACCCTCAGCCCGTACAGGCCGACCGTTTCACCATTGACAAGGTATTCGGTACTCTCGATCAGGTTGTCAGCAGCGAACCGGTACGCTTGGCCGCCGTCGGTTCCACCGTCATCGCCGGTGGGGGTGGCGGAAATGGAGGTGGTAACGGCGAGGGCCGGCAACTGTACATGTACTTCATGGCCTTGCATTCCGACCAACAGCCGCAGGTGACCTATTTGGTGTGTGGGGGGGCTCTTGAGGAGCCGGCCTTCGCGGATTACCCCTCGTTTCAGGATATCCAGACTGCTTTGGGAGATTACGCCACCCTGACACTCAACGGAGATGACTAAAGTACTCCCGCAAATCGCTGCATCGTACGTAGCAGAATGTCTCTTACAATGAACACGAACATTGTTGATATCGAAGTAATAAAGTTCCTGGCTGGACTGCTCAGCGCGCAGGACTGGCGCTCGGCCGGGGGCAGGACTAAAGTATCATCTTCACCCCTGTTTGTACTCGCGGACACAAAATGTCATAGTTCCCGGCAAGAAGAAGCGTGCATCTGCTTATGACATTTTGCCTTTACGATAGACAGGTTTTGTCCGTTCTAACCATAGAGGAGTGTGTAACCATGCCAGACTTGAAGCCGTTATCATCAGATCTTCCCGGGGAATCAGCCCGTGGCATCAGCCGTCGAGACATACTGTTGGGAATTGGCGCTGCCGCAACTGTGGCCTACGCAGGAACAGCTGTTTCCGCCACGTCAGGACATGATCACAGCAAGCACACCGCGCAACTTCCTGATCTGTTAAATGCAACCAACACCTGCCTTGATAAAGGCCAGCGTTGCATAGCTCACTGTCTCGTCTCCTTCCAGGAAGGGGATCTGGAACTGGCAGACTGCGCCAGCAAGGTACACGAAATGCAGGCCATCTGCGGTGCATTTGCGTATTTACTGGCGGCGAATTCCGGATATTCCAAGGAATACGCAGCTGTTTGCACAAAGGTTTGCGACGACTGTGAGAAGGAGTGCAGAAAGCACGAAGATCACATCGAATGCAAGGCGTGTGCTGATGCCTGCGCAGAGGTCGTGGATCATATAAAGCTTTCCCTTAGCTAGGCAGTACTGATGTCGCCTTACGCACCCCGTTCAGGGGTAGCATTCATAAGTCGCGGTGGACCGGGGTAGCAGTTAACTTACCGCATGCCGCTGATCATAGCGTGACAGGCTTCGGCCCGCCGCGCTTTTTTTCAGTTTGTGGGATCAGGTCTGGACCGGTGAACATGACTTCATGATTCGAGACCCCGGCACATACAAAACTGCCGTCCGGATTTAGAGTTCGAAGCAACGCATCTAAGCCGAAAGCTGTTCACCCTGCACAAACGCCGGTCATCATTGAGGCATCAGGGGATTGCATTTTTTGATGCTTACTCGTCCCTGAAGCAGATTCCCTTTGGAATACTCACTGAAGTGGCAGGTGTTGGTTTCGGGGTCGTAATTCTCGATCCACAGATTTTCGTCTTTCCATGTAGCCCCCATGTGGTGCTGTCCGGTGGGCACGCTGATGGTCATTACGCCTCCCCAGCGTTTTACAAAAAGCTGCTGAAAGTGGAAATAATAAGCCGCCCAGCCTAAGGTCAGTATCACAGCGGCGCTAATAAGTGCCGCCACCTGGTTATTCATTTTAATACCGATTATCAGAACTGCCGCGATTACCAAACTAATTATCAGTGCCCAATATAAATAAGTGATCATGTTAAAGCCCCGTCATGTTTCAAAAGGAGTTGCTGTTGATTGTGGTTACTTAAAGACCAGCGGTACGCTATAGATGGGAAACAAGCCGTGCACTCGGAATACTGGACCTGATTGCCTCAGCAATCTCGAAGCGTTTGCCGTTAATCGGTTTGGTGGAAACCCACAACAGATTCAGCGCCAGATTGAGCTCAGCAAAAACAACAGTGTCACTGAAACAACCCAGAATACGATGAATTTCCCGGGTGGTTCTCTGAATCTGAATCCGCGGTTTCTTGCGCAATCCTGGAAATATCACCATAAAATCAGTGACAGCCTTGCCATCCTCATCAACTGTAGGTGCGCGCTTGCGAAGCGGCTCCGATGCATCGAGTATCGACAGGGTTACACGTGGCGGTTTCATGCTATTGAATATAGCCTACCTGGTAAGTGACGTACAATCGACCTGGTCACGACGGTAGAAGAGTCGTTAAGCTGCTAAATGAATTAAATAATTCCCTGTCAGCTATAAAAGTTCACTGGCTGCTGCGTATCTGCTTTGTTAGTATATGTGCGCACTGACACCGGGTCCCGGTAGCTCAGCTGGATAGAGCGAGCGCCTCCTAAGCGCTAGGTCGGAGGTTCGAATCCTCTCCGGGACACCATAAATTGCAGGTTTGTGATTGATTTTTACCCATATGTCACAAAAACAAAAACCGTCTTAGTCAATTATGTAGTCGCATAGGATTCACTCATGAGTTAACGTGAATCCATCATTACACCCCCCCACTGGCGAACAGGTCAAGGTCACTGTGCGTTGTGCAGGCTTTGTTCCAGGCCAGTTCGCAGAATTATTAACACCAGTCTGAGAGTCATTCATTCAAGGCACTATCGATCTGTTATCTTGTACCCTGGCAATTCCGGATTGAACGTCTGTAACTTGGGTGAAGCCCGGCACAAGTAGTTATCAGTGCCCGCGGTGGACATCAGTAGTTGAAGCCGGAACGCTACATTGATCACTGATTCTTACTGGTATATTGAATGGATGCATTGATTTGTTAGGCATCCCGGTCGCTGGCAACCTATCAATACAAGCATCCGAGTGAATGCTCAGGATGTGATCCTACCCCGGGCGCCATTCACCGCACCTTCCGCTTGACCTCGATAATATTCGGTAATTGACCCAGTCTGCTGAGTATGCGACTCAACTGCCCGATATCGGTGACCTCGACGTGAAGTTCCATGTCAGCAATCATATTTCCCTTGTCTGTACAGGTCTTTATTCCAATGACATTGACTCCGTCATTTGCCAGTAATGCCGACACGTCGCGTAACAGCCCCGGACGATCATAAGCCTGTAGATGTATATCCACCGGAAACACCCGATCCGGCAACGCACCCCATTCAACATCAATCAGACGGTCGAGATCTCCATCTTTGAGACACAAAACATTGGCACAGTCGCGGCGGTGTATAGTCACTCCCCGTCCACGGGTAATATAGCCAACAATGGCGTCGTTCGGTACCGGCCGGCAACAGCG
>JBDNAP010000600.1:0-4850 GCA_039768325.1 Thiogranum sp. | reverse complement strand
TGGATGTAATGGAACGGATCAAACAGGCTGTAGACAGCAGTCCAGTCGTCATATTCATGAAGGGTACACCACAAATGCCCATGTGCGGTTACTCCAGTCGTACTACCCAGGTATTGCAGGCCTGCGAGGTTGAGTTTGCCCATGTCAATGTACTGGCCGATGCGGAGATTTTCGAGAACCTGCCGCGCTTTGCCAACTGGCCGACGTTTCCGCAGGTGTACGTCAACGGTGAACTGATTGGTGGCCACGACATTACGCTGGAAATGTTTCAGAAGGGTGAACTGAAACCCATGCTGCAGGAGGCGGTAAAAAAGAGCGCCTGAACGGCTGTGAGACAGTTGTTCAGGCGCCGTATTCTCGGGTGGCCTGTACTTTACCTGGATCTTCAAGCACGTTTAACCCGAACAGCACGGATTTAACCTGGTCGATACACAGGCGCAATGAAGGGAAACGTAGCCTTCGTTATCCGCTTGCGAACCGGCCGGCATTGACCAGGAAGTGCACCCAGATGCTGGCGGCATAGCCCAGAAAGATTGCCCAGCTCCACTTCGTGAGTGGTAAAATTCTGCAGATGAGCGTCTTCAGCGGCAAATGCCGTGACTGGCAGAAGTGCCGCAAGCAGCAATCCAGCCAGTGCGAAGCATCACTTTTGCAGGGATAGGTGCTGTGTCATCCTGTTAGTCCTGATCAAGTCGGCGCCACAGTGTATGTTTAGTTGGGCTTTCAGGCAACGCGCGGTCAGTACGGATTTCTCACCACGCAGGGGCGGGCAAGGTTTAATCAACAGGGTACACTAGTGTCTGTCCAGCCTGGCGAGCTCTTCCAGTATGAGGAGGACCAGCTTTTCACCCTCGGCCCCCATGTCCTTGGTGAGTTTATCAGCGTCACGCTCGCCCTGAACCAGCGGGCGCAGAATTCCGGCCAGGCGGGCCATATCACCGCCTGCCCGCATCATCTGAGGGGCCATTGCACCCAGCAATTGCAGGGTTTCCAGATTACCGCGGCGCGCACCGTTAACCATGGCCGCGATACCGGGCGCGGCCATGGCACTGTCTACACCCTTACCCAGATCGGGCAGGGTTTCGGGGTCCTGCAGTCCGCGCAAGATGGACCTGATGATCACCTGGTCCTCCTCGTCGAGGCCGTTCAGCATGGCTTCATTGCGGCTGCCGGCGAGTATCTTGCGGATAGCGGCAACCAGCTGCAGCCAGTCATTCTGTTCCGCCTGTTTCAGAATGTCCTCCAGATCAGGTACCATATCGCGATTCTGGCAGCCGATCACAACACGGTGAATCAGTCCGGTATGGGCTTCGATGATCTGTTGGTCTTTCTCGGGAAGAGCTGCCATCGGGTTACCTCCAGTGGCGTGTTTTCCAGGTTCGACATTTAGTTTAGGCTTGGTCTAAATCGCTGTTCATCCGAATCCCTGTAAATTTCTTAAGGAACCTGAAGTAATGAAGCTGAAAACTGTTCTATTGTCTCTTGTTATTGCGGTGGCGACAAATGGGGTGCAGGCCTACGACTGGCAGGCTTTGCCAAGCAAAGCCCCTGAGCCTGCTGATAATCCCACCACGCCTGAAAAAGTCGAACTGGGGCGTATGTTGTATTTCGACCCGCGTTTTTCAGAAACCGGTACGGTGTCGTGTAATTCCTGCCACAACCTGATGCTGGGTGGTGAGGATAATCGGGCTTTTTCGATGGGTGTGCACGGCAAGACCGGTGGTCGTAGTGCCCCGACGGTGTGGAATTCGGCGTTTGCCTCAGCCCAGTTCTGGGATGGCAGGGCCCCCAGTCTCGAAGAGCAGGCCAAGGGGCCGGTGGTTAATCCTGTGGAAATGGGCATGAGTGATCTGGAAAAAGCGATGAATCGAGTGCGCGTTATTCCCGGTTATGAACCCTATTTTGTGCGTGCGTTTGGTGCCGAGAATCCCATGACGGTAGACAATGCGGCGAAAGCCGTGGCGGCGTTCGAGCGCACCATGATTACCCCTGGCAGCCCCTATGACCGTCATGTAAAAGGTGAGAAAGCTGCACTCGACGAACAACAGCAACGTGGCATGCAGGCCTTTCATGAAATCGGTTGCACCAGCTGCCATTCCGGGCCGGCGTTCAATGGCCCGGCGATGGCGCCAGGCAGCGGCTTTTTTATGAAGTTTCCAGCCTTTGCAGACAGTGACTACGTTGTAAAATACGACTTTCTGAAAGACCAGGGTCGATTTGAGGTCACCGGCAAAGACGCGGACAAGTACCTGTTCAAGGTTCCGGGCTTGCGGAATATCGCCTTGACGGCACCTTATTTTCATAATGGCGCGGTGCCAACTCTGGATGAAGCGGTGCGGGTCATGGCCAAACTGCAGCTCAACAAGGATCTGAGCGATGAGCAGGTGGCCGATGTGCTGGCCTTTCTGAACGCGTTGACGGGTGAATTCCCTGAACAGGTGTTGCCCCGTTTGCCGGCGACACCGGGCTGGAGCATTAGCGGCCTCGAGAATTGACCGGCAACTTTACCAGGGTGGGGTCATCATTAAGGTGCTTCAGGCTGTCGATATATCCCAGCGATTGACAATAGCGCAGAACAATTCTGCTGTGCGTTCTGCATCATACTTCGCCGAATGGGCCTGTTCCTGATCCCACTCCATACCGGCGGCAATCGCCGCCCGTGCCAGCACCGTCTGACCGAACGCCAGTGCTGACAGTGTAACGGTGTCGAAACTGCTGAACTGGTGAAAGGGATTGCGCTTGATTTTACAGCGATTGGCAGCGGCGTTCACAAAGCTCAGGTCAAACGAGGGGTTATGGCCGACCAGGATAGCGCGTGTACAGGCACTGTCCTTGACGGCCCGGCGGATCGGTTGAAAAATCTCGCGCAGTGCGTCGTGTTCGGGTTTGGCGAAGCGAAACGGGTGGTAAGGGTCGATGCCGGTAAATTCCAGCGATTTTTCATCCAGATTGGCGCCTGGAAACGGCTCCACATGACAGGCGTGGGTCTCTGAGGGTTGCAAGTGGCCGTCAGCACCGAATTCGAGGATGACCGCGGCAATTTCCAGCAGCGCATCACGTTTCGGATTAAAGCCGGCTGTTTCGACGTCGACAACCACGGGTAGAAAACTACGAAAGCGATTGGCTATTTTGCGGGGGGCAGTATCGTCTGACATGGCCACAGCATACCGGAACCGAATCATGAACGTGAAGCCATCAACTCAAGGCAGAGTCTTTATCGGTTATCTTATTGTCGCGCTGGCCTGTCTGGCGGGTGCTTTTTCGGCCGCAGCGGCTGACTCGTTTGATTCAGGGCTGTTGTGGAAGGTCGAACGCGCCGGCACCACATCCAGTTATCTGTTTGGAACCATGCACAGTGATGACCCCGGCGTGGTGAAGCTGCCAGAACCGGTACAGCGGGCATTTGATCAGGCGCAGAGCCTGACCCTGGAAGTGGTGCTGGATCCCCAATCCCTGTTGAGCATGACAAGCGCCCTGCTGATGACCGACGGGAACACCCTGGAATCGGTGATCGGGCGCAGGCTCTATGAGCGTACCGTTGCGGTTATGGATACAAGAGGTATGCCGGAAATGCTGGTTGCCAATATGAAGCCCTGGGCAGTGGCGGTGATCCTGATGACACCACCGGGAAATAACGGTGTGGTTCTGGATCATGTGTTGTACCAGAGCGCTGTCGCCACCGGTAAAGAAGTCCACGGCCTGGAGACGGTGGCCGAACAGATGGGTTTATTTGATGATTTGTCCCGCGAGGATCAGATCACGCTTCTGGAGGATACGCTGGATAACCTGGATATTATGGGTCAGTTGCTCGATGAGATACAGGCCGCCTACCTGGATCGTGACCTGAAACGGTTGCTGGAATTGAACGAAGCATCGATGCGTGACAGCGATCCGCAACTGGCAGCGACTTTTAACCGTAAAGTCATTGTCGAACGTAATCATCGTATGGCGGAGCGTATGCAGTCACGGCTTAGTGAAGGGCAACAGTTTATTGCAGTTGGCGCTTTGCATCTTGCCGGTGAGGAGGGGTTGCTCAAGCTTTTAAGTCAGCGTGGCTACCGACTCAGCCGAATATACTAGTTTTCTATCTTCCAGCCGATGGTTTGCCCTGCGCGCATCGGAATCACCCTCGCCGCTCCCAGCGGGTAACTTTCGGGAACCTTCCAGCTTGTTTTGCTTAGTGTGATTGTGTCTTCATTGCGGGGCAAACCATAAAAGTCCGCGCCATGGAAACTGGCAAAACCTTCCAGCCGATCCAGGGTACCTGCCTGTTCAAAAGCTTCCGCATAGAGCTCAATGGCCGCATGTGCGGTGTACAGGCCCGCGCAGCCACAGGATGTTTCCTTGGCCGCCTGGGCGTGTGGCGCGCTGTCGGTGCCGAGGAAAAATTTTGGATTTCCGCTGACAGCCGCTTCCAGCAAGGCTTGCCGGTGTTGTTCGCGTTTGAGTACCGGCAGGCAGTAGTTATGCGGGCGGATGCCATGGGTGAACATGGCGTTACGGTTCAGCAGCAGGTGGTGGGCGGTCAGAGTTGCGGCGATGTTGTCCGCACTGTCCACCACAAAGGCGATGCCCTGTCGGCTGGTCACGTGCTCGAGTACCACTCTCAGTGCCGGGAAGCGTTGCGTCAGGGGTGCCAGTATCCGGTCGATAAACACCGCTTCACGGTCGAAGACATCGATATCCGGATCGGTGACTTCGCCGTGCACCAGCAGCGGCATGCCGATCTCCTGCATGGCTTCCAGCGCCGCAAAGGTGTTGGTGATATCGGTAACCCCCGCGTCGGAATGGGTGGTGGCGCCGGCCGGGTATAATTTGACGGCGTGGATGAAACCGCTGGCGTGCGCTTT
>JBDNAP010000599.1:0-3249 GCA_039768325.1 Thiogranum sp. | reverse complement strand
GTTCGACGGGGCAGGAGGGGCTTTCATCAGTTGAACAATGTCGTCGGAAAACACGTCCGTCATATCCAGGTCACTGATTTCATTCTCTGAATAGCCAAACAGTGTAAGAGCACCGCGGTTGAAATAAACCGCTTCGGCGTCGTTTCCAAAGCATAAAATCGCACTATCATCCAGATCCAGCAGGCGCTCAAGGTCGTTTGTCCGTATCTTTACCTGATCAGCCATCGATTCGAAGCTGTTGGCAAGAACGGATATTTCCCGCAAGCCTTTTTTATTGACTTCGAGGTCCAGTTTACCGTGAGCTATCTGCCTCATATCCTGAATCATTCGGCCAACCGGGACGAACAGAAAGCGGTTAAACAGCCAGAGGGCAAACAACAAGGTAGCCAGTGCCAGCGCCAGAAAACCACTTGTAGTCAACAGCTGTGTCTTTCCCATCGACTGGTTTAACTTGTCGACATCCTCATAGCCGACAATTCGAAATGCCGGCTCGCCGTCGGACATGGGCATGGTGAATTCAACGGGAAGATAATGATTGGCGTCATTCCGTTCATCCGTACTTATTTGTGTACCCGACATGGAAAACACACTGATGGGTGTTTTGGTTATTTTTCCAATACCGGGCAGGTTAAAAGCAGGGTCAATGATGACTTCCAGGTAACCGATCTGACGCAAACCACCGAGCGGCAGCAGCGTTGAATACAACGGGCCTTGTGAAGACATCCACAGTGCATCAACCGCTTTCAGGCGGTCGGTCTTGTTTCTTTTTACTACGGTGCCCGCCAGATACTCTGACAGGTGCTTGTCCAGCCCGCCGATGCCGGCGCTGCTTTCGCTAACGAGTTCCAGATCCAGGCTGTACAGTCTGAGCTTGACCAGGTTGACCTTCGAGAACCCGACAAAGCCATTAATAAAGGGATCATCGAGCAAGGCTACCAGCTCGGCATGCCCCTCGTTTTTGGTTGCATGTTGAAGTTTTTTTGCAAGTTGATCGCTGTGTGCCAGTTTCATACCCAGATCGAAGGTATAAGCTCTGACCTCCTTGAGCATTTCCTGTGAAGCGACTTCAATGACGCGCGAAAGGCTGTTCATCTGGGCATCCAGTGCAGCCTGTCTGAAATAGGTACCGGCAAACAGAGACAGAATGATCGCAACAATGCCTATCATCGCAAAAATAGCGACGGTAACCGCCTTTATGGATAAGGATTCTATACGCATGTGCAGGACGTTTAATCCGCAAATGGATCGTTTGCTTATTCGCTAATGACCGGTAACCTTTTTTCCGTCCATTCTTCCCAGCCGCCGCGAAACCAGAAAATTTTCCTGTAACCCCAGTTAACCGCCTTGTCGATGGAGTCAGAACTTCTCAAACAGCGTGCACCATTGCAATAAAAAAGCACAGCTTGAGTCTTGTCGGGCGCAATGGTTTCCAGATGGTCGAGCGTGAGCTCTGTATTCAGAATGTTTATGGCGCCTTCTATGTGGCCCTTCAGATACTCGGTTTTTTTGCGGGAATCAATAATAGTCATGTCGGGATTGGACAGTATCAGATCCACAACTTCCTCTGCAGAAACGCGCTTTGCGCCCGGCATATTCTCAGGCGCATACGGTTTCTCGACTGCAGACACGTTGCTTGAAAAAAATACCAGAATATAAAAATATATAATGGATTTCACAAAATAATTATGAGTAAGAACCATCGCGAGCCCTTCTGATTTAAATGTCCTGGTTTACCGGTAACCTGACGGGTAAACATAACCCTGAAAACGGATTGAGGGCAAAGATTATGGCAAACACTGCAGGCCTATGGGCACACGAATCGTGAGGAAAGCGGATGCCTCAGGCTAACGCTTGGTACTGGAGCGGTGGTCATACTTCTGTAATATAGTTCTATTATTGTTGATTGCATGACACTGAAGCCAGGATTGATTCCGTCGGTTCCGGATGAGGCTGACCTCGTTTCCATGGAGAGGACAGTAATGTACGATAAATTAATCGAAGATCCCGTGGGGATTCAGCTGGATAAAGCGCACCCGGTGGAGACTGGCGCACGGGTAATGGGGCGCTCCCCGGTGGCAAGGGAACTGGCTGAGGTGTCTTAATGGATGTGAGGTGTCTTATGGATGCGAGGTGTCTAATGGATGAGAAGTGGCCTGTCTTCCTCGTGGATGATGATGTGGCGGTACGCGACGCACTGAGTATCTATCTCGAGGGCATGGGTTTCACCGTCAGGACATTTGCCTCAGCCGAAGCCTTTCTGCAAGGGCTGGGTGGATTGGGCTACGGCGTGCTCGTGCTCGACCAGCGGATGACGGGGATGTCTGGACTGGAACTCCAGTCAGAATTGAACGAGAGAGGTGTGCAGCTGCCGACCATTTTCATCACCGGACACGGCGATGTGCCGATGTCCGTCAAGGCCATGAAGGCGGGGGCGGCGGATTTTCTCGAAAAACCGTTTCGCAATAGTGACCTGTTGGCGAGTATTGAGCAGCTACTCGTTCAGGACGCCGCTAGAATGGAGGAAATTCGTCTTCAGGCCAGGCTGACGGCAAAGCACAATCGCCTGACACCGCGCGAAAAACAAGTGATGGAATGTATTGTGCGTGGCATGTCGAATAAAAACATTGCCGAGCTGCTGAAGGTGAGTATACGCACCGTTGAAGTGCATCGGAGACGGGTAATGGAGAAGATGGATGCCGCGTCTCTCCCGGATCTGGTGCGCATGGCTGATGCCTGTGCTTAGTACGTGCCCACCACGGCAAAGAAAAAGGTGATGGGTATCTACCCATCACCTGTTCCAAGTCAACCCCCAAGCATTTTCTATCAGGTGTACCGACCATGGTACACCCCCCTGATCTTAGAGTCGCCTTCCTGGCTGCCCCATTGTTACAAGTTCGTGATTAACAATATTCGCATTACAGTCACAGGCTGGTCAATTCGTAGTTACCGTAACCGTACTATTCCGAATTACAGTGGGATTGCTGAAGTAGTATTGTTAGAGCGACAAAAAGAATTTAACAATCGCGAGACTTAGAAGGATCTAAGAGCTTTTTATACTCCTCCACGGCGGCTTCGCATAGCCGCCATTTTTTTACGTTGACAGCATCCACCTGGCTGATACAGGCAGTATGCTGCCGTTGAACCCCTGGTCAGGTCCTCCCTCGGATGCGGCGGCAGGGACTCTGGACCACATGCATCGAGTGCTTGAGTGGAAAACGCCTGCTTTTTACCGCTTCCGGTATAATATCT
>JBDNAP010000598.1:0-5621 GCA_039768325.1 Thiogranum sp. | reverse complement strand
GGCCACCCGGCGCGCTGGGTCCAACTGATTCCGGCACCTTCCCGCACCGCTGACAGGATAGGTGGCAAACTGTTGGCGCGACCGTCGGCAGCTCCGGCCCGGGGATGGCTGAGACAGCGCAGAAGAAATTGCCGCGGAAAGCGGCCCCCGGGTCTCCAAACCGTTGATCACATAGTCTGTAAGCTGGTTTAAAATCGGGAAAAACCGGCCTGGCTGCGACGGAATCCAGCGGTCCCGATTAGTACATTTAATGGGCACTTTAAAAGCACTTTGTGTCCTTTGCGTCCTTTGAGGTGATAATTCGCGCCTGGACCCATCGGGAAACTTAATGCGCCATGACTGACCAACCGCAAGCTGTCCGCGAAATCCGTATCAATCCCATCGTACCGACCGAGTCGGTGCTGGTATCGACAGCGCGCGGCATGCGACCGCGCAAAGAGGAGGAGCTGGCGCCACGCGACTCCCGCAAACACGTGGACCGCTGCCCTTTCTGCACCGGCAACGAACACATGACACCCCCGACGGTGACCAGTTCGCCGAGTGAGGAAAACTGGTCGGTACGGGTGGTCGAAAATCTCTACCCTGTACTTGGTGACGACAGCACATCGAGCAATCTGGTCTTTGGCCTGCAGCAGGCGATCGACGGTTACGGGCGACACGAGGTTATTATCGATCACCCGGAACACGGTATCGCCATTCAGGACATGTCCGAAGACCACCTGTTCCGCCTGACAGGTGTGTACCGCGACCGCATTCGTGACCTTTATGAGGCGGACGAACGCATTCAGTACGTACTGGTATTCAAGAACTTCGGGCCCGCCGCCGGCGCCAGTATTGCGCACACCCACAGCCAGGTCATCGCCATGCCGGTGGTGCCGGAAAACGTGTACAATGAAGTCACGCACAGCCGGAAGTATTTTGAAAAAAACCGCCAGTGCATTTTCTGCTCACTGATCGACGAAGCCCTCACCTTTGAAGCCACCATATACGACCGGGAATCCGGGGCGGTACGTCGGCAATTCAACGTCGGCCAGTACGTTATAGAGCGCGGCGAACATTTTGTCGCCATCAAGCCCTTTGCCAGCCGCTACGAATGGGAAATCCATATCCTGCCACTGCAGCACCACAGTGACTTCATGGACATCAGCGATGATGAACGCCACGATCTGGCACGTGTACTGAAGCACTCGATGGCGCGTCTGGAAGCCGTTATCGGAGGTGCACAGTACAATTTCTTCCTGCATTCGATTCCGCATAACAATGAATTCTCCCATTGCAATGACAGCTACCACTGGCACCTGGAAATATGTCCACGCACCAGCATACCAACCGGCTTTGAACTGGGTTCCGGTTTGTTTGTCAGCACCATCAGCCCGGAACAGGCCGCCGAGCATCTGCGTGCTGTGGAATTGGAATAATGGTAGGCTGAACGATTGTGAAAACCATGGATTACCGCTATGACTAAGCAGCTGGTTATCGCCGCTGTAGGAGAGGATCGCCCCGGTCTGGCTGACCGGCTTTCCAAGTGGATTCTGGACAGTGGCTGTAATATCGCCGACAGCCGCATGATGGTCCTGGGTGGCGAGTTTGCGGTGCTGCTGCTGGTGTCAGGAAACTGGAATAATCTGGTCAAACTGGAAGACCAGCTTGAGCAGATGCAGACAAGCCTCGGTATGACACTCAGCGTCAAGCGCACCGAGAAACAGCAGCGCAGCGGGGCATTTCTGCCCTATGCCGTGGATGTTGTGGCCCTTGACCACCCCGGTATCGTGCACAATCTGGCAAACTTCTTTTCCCAGCGCAGCATCAACATTCAGGATCTGAGTACCTCCAGCTATGCCGCGGCGCACACCGGAACGCAGATGTTCTCGGTGCACATCTCCCTGGACGTACCGGCAGATACCCATATCGCCAGCTTACGGGAAGAATTCCTGGATTTTTGTGACCGTCTGAATCTGGATGCAGTGATTGAACCGCTTAAAGGATAAGCAGCATGAAACACGTACAACTGGATAAAAAGGTTCCCGACTTCAAAGCCGCTTGCAGTGGTGAAAAAACCTTCAGACTTGCTGATTGCAAAGGCAAAAACCTGGTGGTGTATTTTTACCCCAAGGACAACACGTCGGGTTGCACCCGCGAAGGTCAGGACTTCCGCGACAACCACAACAAGTTCAAGCGCAACAAAGCCATAGTCGTCGGTGTTTCGCGGGACAGCGTCAAGTCACACGAAAATTTCAAAGCCAAGCAGGAATTTCCATTTGACCTGCTTTCCGATCAGGACGAAGCGCTGTGTAAACTGTTTGATGTCATCAAAGAAAAAAACATGTACGGCCGCAAGGTCATGGGCATTGAACGGAGCACTTTTTTAATCGATAGTGATGGAAAACTGCGCAAGGAGTGGCGCAAGGTAAAAGTCGACGGGCATGTCGAAGACGTCCTTGCAGCGGTGCGCGAACTCAACCGCGGTTAAGGCCTGCTAACACGATAAAAAACGGCAACGTTGCCACCACCTCAAAGATGATTCAAGCCGACACATCCTCCAAGCGACTCTTTATCCTTGACACCAACGTGCTGATGCATGACCCCACCGCGCTGTTCCGCTTCCAGGAACACGATGTTTTTCTGCCCATGGTCGTACTCGAGGAAATGGATGCCGGCAAAAAAGGTGTTTCCGAGGTTGCCCGCAACGTGCGCCAGGTAAGCCGCTTCCTAGATGACCTGATGCGCGATATCGGTACCGATAAAATTGACCAGGGCATTCCTCTCAATGACCGCGGCCTGCTTGAAGACCTGGATATGGAAAAATTCGGACGCCTGTTCTTTCAGACCCACATGCTGACCGCCACCCTTCCGGACGGCTTGGCGGGGAACAAGCCTGATAACAATATCCTCGGCACCGCACTTGCGCTGCAGAATGAGCATCCTGACATCACGGTTACGCTGGTTTCCAAAGATATCAATCTGCGTATCAAGGCGGCTGTACTCGGTATTCATGCTGAAGACTATTACAATGACCAGGTGCTCGAAGACGTCAATCTGCTGTTTGCCGGCAGCAGCGAATTGCCCGGCGAATTCTGGCAGGAACACGGCGAAACCCTGGAATCCTGGCAGAAGGATGGTCGCAATTACTATCGTGTCAGCGGTCCGCTGGTTGAAACCTGGAGTACCAACGAGTGCGTATACCTGCCCGAAGAGCAGGGCTTTGAAGCACTGGTCCGTGAACTGGAAGGTGACAGCGCGGTATTGGAAACAGCGATCGACTACCGGGGTTCAAAACACACCGTCTGGGGTATCAGCGCCCGCAACCGGGAGCAGAATTTTGCGCTCAATCTGTTGATGGACCCGGAAGTGGATTTTGTCAGTCTGGTGGGCACTGCGGGCACCGGCAAGACCCTGCTGGCGCTGGCCGCAGGCCTCACCCAGACGCTGGAAGAAAACCGCTACAAGGAAATCATCATGACGCGCGTCACGGTGCCCGTCGGTGAGGATATCGGCTTTCTGCCGGGTACGGAAGAGGAAAAGATGACACCCTGGATGGGCGCCCTGATGGATAACCTGGAGGTCCTCACACACTCCGATGTTGGCGGCGACTGGGGTCGCGCGGCTACCAACGACCTGCTCAGCAACCGCATTAAAATCCGTTCCATGAACTTTATGCGCGGCCGCACCTTCCTGAACAAATACCTGATCCTGGACGAAGCACAGAATCTCGCGCCCAAGCAAATGAAGACCCTGGTGACACGCGCCGGCCCCGGCACCAAGGTTATCTGCCTGGGCAATGTGGCACAGATAGATACGCCGTATATTACCGAAACCAGCTCAGGGCTGACCTACGTTGTCGATCGCTTCAAAAGCTGGACGCACAGTGGCCATATCATGCTGACCCGCGGAGAACGTTCACGCCTGGCTGACTATGCTTCAGAGGTTTTGTGAGTGGGGCGCTTGAGTTGCTGCCATCGACCAGGCCAGGCCTTGAGTACCGCCTGCACCAGGGTAGCCAGCGGAATCGCAAAAAACACACCCCAGAAACCCCATAAGCCGCCAAATACCAGTATCGCAATAATGATTGCGACGGGGTGCAGATTCACTACCTCGGAGAACAACAGCGGCACCAGCACATTACCGTCCAGTGCCTGGATCACGCCGTAGGCGATCAGCACGTACCAGAAGTCCGCACTCCATCCCCACTGAAAGAATGCGATCGCAGCAATTGGCAGGGTCACCGCAGCAGCACCGATGTAAGGGATCACCACAGACATACCGACCAGCGTTGCCAGCAAAACCGAGTACTGTAACTCCATCATCACGAAGGTGACATAGCTGGCTGAACCGACAATCAGAATCTCCCAGATCTTGCCACGCACATAGTTGGCGATCTGGGCGTTTACGTCACTCCAGACGCGTTTTGTCAATGCACGGTCACGCGGCAGATAAATCGTCATCCATTGAATAATGCGTGTCTTGTCCTTGAGAAAGAAAAAGATCAGCACAGGTACCAGAATCACGTAAACCATCAGGGTGATGACACCAACCACGGATGCAACAGACATCGAAACCACACGCTGTCCGAGTCCCGCCAGTTCGGCGCGGATGACACTAATCACATCATTGATCTGTGCCTCGCTGATCAGTTCCGGATAACGTTCGGGCAGACGCATAAGGGCATCATGGCCCTTGCTTATAATGCTGGGCAACTGCTGAACAAGCTGGGTCAGCTGGTATGACAGCCGCGGAAACAGGCCCAGCAATGAAAACATCAGGAACACCATGAAGACTATAAAGACCAGAATAACGGCAGCGAATCTGGGTATACCGTATTCCTGAAGTGCATTCACCAGGCCCTCCAGAAGATAGGCCAGAACAAGTGCAGCCAGTACAGGCCCCAGCATCTTGCCCATGGTCAGCACCACCACAAACCCCACCAGCAGCACCAGCACGAGTATGACGGCCTGGGGATCTGCGGAGAAACGCTGGAACCATTGGCGGAGAACTTCCATTATTCACCGTCGCCCTGCTTGACTAGCCGGTAATGATCTGCAAAAACCTGTTCAAGCTCATCGATGACCTCCACGGCCTCGCGCCCCTGCAGGATATGCTGGGTCACAAGGTCCGACGTGACACCCAGCATCTTGCTTTTATCCAGCATGTAATAGGCTTTGGAAAGACGCTTAATCGCAGCAACCACCTTTTCATCCTGCGGCCGCGGGCCCAGCTCAGGCTCAGGTATTTCGACGGCTGCAGCAGGAACCGCCTGGGCGATTGCCGTCCGGCTGAGAAGAAATTCGGCAAAGCTGAGTACGGCCGCCTGATCGGACGGGGACAAGCTGTCTAAAACGCCAATTATTTTTTCTTGCTGCTTGCGACTCATAACTCCCGTTTATACAACTTCGGGGTGTGATTTGCAGTAACTTCGCGCAAACTCGAGCAGCTCATCCATGGCACGATGACGAAACTTTTGTTTTTGATGGACAAAAGAGAAAG
Source organism: Thiogranum sp. (assembly GCA_039768325.1). GTDB lineage: Bacteria > Pseudomonadota > Gammaproteobacteria > DSM-19610 > DSM-19610 > Thiogranum. The sequence continues at coordinate 140 of JBDNAP010000598.1, read as the reverse complement.
GACGTTGCAGCACCGGCTCCATGGTCAGTGCGACCAGCGTACCCAGTTTCAATTCTTTCTGAACAGTCGCGAAAGAAATAATCGACACCCCCATGCCGGCTTCGACGGCCCCCTTGATCGACTCTGGACTACCCAGTTCC
>JBDNAP010000597.1:0-5407 GCA_039768325.1 Thiogranum sp. | reverse complement strand
GCTCCGCAGCAGGCTCCGGTTGCCCCGCAGGCACCGCAGGCGCCCGCCAAGTAAGACCCTGAGAAGATCACAGGGAAAAGAAAGGGGGCTCATCGAGCCCCCTTTTCCATTTCAAGGCCATAGCACCCCGGTTTTAGCGTGGTGGCATATCATCCAGGTTGGCTTGGCAGAGTACCGAGCGCATGCTGCCGATCAATTCCAGCAGTGCCGCGTTACGGACCCGATAATAGATACGGTTGGCTTCCTTGCGGGATATCAGAATACGCTTGTTGCGCAGTTGATCCAGGTGCTGCGACATGTTGCTTTGTGTGGTGCCGATCTGTCTGGCAAGTTCCCCCACAGTGATTTCATCATCGCCAAGCGCGCACAGAATACGCCATCGCAAGGGGTGTCCCATCGCTTTGAGCGCATCTGCGGTTAACACCGCGTCCTCTGGTGAAACGGCTTCTTGCTTTTCCTTATTCATTCAACATCCCGTAAAGTGCAGGTGATTAGACGATTTCCTCTTCATGCCGGTAGCCGGTCATGTCCTTTGCGATACAGAGTATATCCGTAATGGTACCGCATTCGTCAGTCATTGCGGTACGGGAAAAAAGAATCGGCACGCGTGTTCCGTCTTTTGCGATGAAGCGAGCCTCGATACTGCTGAGTGTTCCCGTGCGTATCAGCGCTTCGAGCCATGTTCCCAGAAAAGCCCGGGCCTGTTCCTGCTCCGATTCCTCAAATACATCGCCGATATTCATACCCACCAGAGTGTCTTCATCGTAACTGAGCATACGGCAGGCGGTCGGGTTGGCAGATTTTATGGCCCCCGTCGGTTCCAGGACCAACAGGGCTTCACCCATATTTTCAATAATGCCTTCGAGATACTGGTGGGCTTGTCGCAGTTCTTCCGTGCGGGCGACAACCTGCTCTTCCAGTCGCCGGTTCATATCACGTTCTTTTTCGATCAGGCGAAAATAGGTGCTGATCTTGTTGATGAGCTGGTTGTCGTCAATGGGTTTGAGCAGGTAGTCCACGGCTCCAACATCGTATCCCTTTCTCTGAAATTCATCGGTCTTGAATGCCGCAGTCAGGAATATGATAGGTATATCTTTGGTTTTCTTTCGGATCTTGAGCATTGAGGCGGTCTGGAAGCCATCCATCACCGGCATCTGGATGTCGAGAACGATGAGGTCTAGATCCGGGGTGCTCAGCGCGATATCCAGTGCCATTTGACCGGATGTCGCCTCCAGGACTTCGACATCCATATGTTTCTGAATCAGCGTATGCAATGCAAACAGATTGTTTTTGTTGTCATCAACGATGAGCAACTTGAAACCGCTATAGCGCTTCATTCTGGTGCCTGTTCACGGGCAGTCGTTTTGTTAATAATCCGGGGCAGCAGATACAGATCCAGAAGCCGCTTCAGCTCGGCTGGCTCCACCGGCTTGGAAAGATAGTCGTTTGCGCCACTCGCGGTGGCCTTCTTTCTATCTTCGTCTGCTGCCTTGGCTGTGAGTGCGATGATTGGCAAGGCCTGTAAATCGGCGTCTGAACGTATTTTCCCGATGGTTGTGAAGCCATCCATTTCCGGCATCATTAAGTCCATCAGAACCAGATCGATGTTGCTGTCGTCGTTCAACGTATCCAGGGCCTCGTGGCCATCTCCCGCCGCAACCACGTCTATATCCCAGCGTTCCAGCAGTGGTGTGAGCGCCAACAGGTTGCGTAGATCGTCATCCACGACAAGCACGCGGCCAGCGGTATAATGAGCCTCGGGGATGTCTGTGCTTTCATCCGTAGTGCGCTTTTTTACGGCATCCGTTGCCGGCTGATTCGGCCCTTCAGCTGTATCGTCTTCGGGGACGCTGAGTGGTAGTAACAGGGTAAATGTCGCCCCGGCTCCTTCCTGGCTTTCAATATCGATGTGTCCACCGATCAACTTCGCAAGCTCCTGGCTGATGGTGAGACCCAGTCCGGTACCTCCATAGCGGCGGCTGGTGGATCCATCCACCTGGCTGAAGGCTTCGAATACCAGCGCCTGCTTCTCTGCCGGTATGCCGATGCCGGTATCCTCGACGCTGATCGCCAGCGGACAGGGATCGGCATCTTCGCAGGTATTGGGCGACAGCTGCAGTGTAGCACCACCGTGCTCGGTGAACTTAAGCGCATTGGAGAGAAAATTTACCAGGATCTGACGTACCTTCTCGCTGTCCGTTAGCAGTGAAGAGGGTGCATCCTGGTCGATAATCAAATCGAGTTGCAGTCCTTTTTCATCGAACTGCGGGCGCATGAGTTCATACACGTCCTGGAGTAACACCGGCAGATTGACGGTTTCTGTTTTTACGCTCGCTTTGCCGGCCTCGACCCTGGAGAGGTCCAGGACAGTGTCGATCAGCGTTCTGAGATCCTTGCCGGCATCGTGGATAACCTGTGCCTGCTGGATATGCTCCGTGGACATTTCGCTGCTGCTGCTTGCCATCATTTTCGAAAGCAGCAGAATTGAATTCAGCGGTGTCCTTAACTCATGACTGACATTGGCCAGAAACTCTGATTTGTAGCGGTTAGATTCCTCAAGCTGCTGCGCATGGCTGCGCAATGCGCCGGTATCGTGGGCATGTTTCTCGGCAAGACTTGTCAGGTTTTTCCCCAGTGTGCGCAGTTCCTCCGGGCGTTGCCATGAAAATTCCATCGCACGATCCTGTTCAAGTACCTGGGTAATTCCATCGGTCAACTCCCGGCTGATCCGTTCCATACGGATGGCCATGATGCGGGCAATAACAAACACCACCAGCAACAGGCCGGTTACGATAGCGATAACGCGAAGCTCGAGCGCGCGACGAAATTCCGCAATGGGTGAGGGGTCTACACTGCGGCCAACCCACAGCGGCCCGGAATCCTGGGTGACAAACAGCGGTAGCCAGAATATCTGTTGTCCGGCTTTTTCCCACAGCGCCAGTTGACCTTTCGCCAATGTTTTATCAAGGCCGGGAAAATCCGCAAAAGCGGTGGACGTTGGTGTCTCATCGCTTCCGGATGACAGGTACTCACCGTTGTTCTGTACCCAATAAATGCCGTTGTAGATATGAGCGAGTCCGCCAACATCCAGGTTGAAGAGTACGACTCCCTGGAGCTCAGGTGCGCTGTCCTGTCCGTTGTATTTGAGTAGCGGGCTGATGAAGCGCAATGTCATGAAGCGGTTTGGGGCCAAGGTGTCGACGTTCTGGTTGAAGCTGATCGGGCTGGTAAGAACTGAACCCGGTGCGAGATTGAGACCCGCCAGGACGAAATCTTTGGCCGGTAAATCGGGTGTAAGGTCACTCGCTTCCAGCTCCCCCGTTTTCTGATTGCGATCCAGTGAAAAAGACACCTCACCTTTTTTGTTGATGAAAATAACCTGAATCACATCCAGTTGATCGAACAGAACCTGATTGGCCCAGTCTGTGTAGGCCGAGCGCTTCTGTTTGACGGTATCGTCCAGCTTACCGGTTTCCCGGTCAATACCCGGTTCCGGCAGTTTTGCGAACAGGCGCACCATTTCCTGTCTGCGGCTGATATGCTGATCAAGATCACTGAAGCTGGCGCGGAGTTTTTCCAGGTAGGCCTCGTGGTAGAACAGTTCCAGGCGGTCCAGGATCAAGGGTACGTTGATGGCAACGGCGACCAGCAAGGGCGCCAGTCCCAGCAACAGCAGGAACAGGGAGATTTGACTGCGGAGTTTCACGGGGTTTCTTATTGTGTGGCGAATGGTTGAATAGTCATCAAAACGGCGATAACGGGATCAACACAGTGATCGCTATTGCGCGAATGCCGAGCCGCACCCCTCCTGCATCATAAGACTGAAGAATAACATAATATATAACAATAACATAACTCTGAATCAATCAGGGCTTTCATTATCCGGTATGGCTTCCAGTTGCAGTGGTGGTTTTCAGCTGTAACCAGCACTCCTTGCCGGGTGACAGTGACAGGTCAGAGCTCTCGGTAAGTTGGCGGGATTATTGCTTTCTTTTGCTTGAGGCTGGTTGAAGTGATGATTAGTTGACACTGTGTCTGAGAGACGGTTCTGCCGGCCAAAGGCCGGACGGGACGGGAATCCGACAAGCTGTCATAAAAACTGGCGTAAGTTACCACCTGGATCAGGTATCGACGGAATTAGTCCATGCAGTTATTGCGAAATCTCCCACTCCCCACATCTGTGCCGCAAGCCAGTCAGCAGGTACAGGATACGGCGCTACGTCAGCGGCTTGACGAGATCATCTCTGAGGCTCAGCGTAATGAGCAGAAACAGCGGCGTTTTGAGCGTCTTGAGTTGCAGTTAATCGGTCTGAGCTCCATTTACGATCTGGTAAAGACGCTGATCTACCCCGAGCAGAATGATTTCAACTGGGATCTGGTGAGCCTGGTACTGCTGGATCCCGAATATGAGTTGCGACGCATGCTGGAAGACGAGGGGGTCCAGCTGGACCAGCATCCGTCTCTTTTCTTCGCTTCGGCGCTGAGCGATCTGGGGAGTGATTACCCCCATTCGCTGTTCCCGACATTGGGTCCCTACAGCCGCGGTAAATACGCCTCGTTGTTCCCGCATTCACAGTCGCGTCCGCGCAGTGTGGCCCTGTTACCGTTGGTTCGTTACGGCAAGCTGTTCGGTAGTCTCAACATCGGGAGTTTCGACGCAGAGCGGTTCGTGAAAGGTACACGTACCGATTTTTTCGAACATTTTGCTGCTATTGTCGCTATTTGCATAGAAAATGCGGCTAATGTGCAACGTCTGAAACGTCAGGGAATCACCGATACTCTGACGACACTTAACAATCGGCGTTTTTTCGAACAACGCCTGCAGGAAGAGATCGAAGTTTCACGACGCAGCAAAATGCCGCTTTCCTGCATGATGCTCGATGTGGATTATTTCAAGAAGGTGAATGACAGCTATGGTCACCAGGTGGGTGATCAGGTCTTACGGGAAGTCGCCAACCTTATCCGCGCGCAGCTGCGTGGCAGCGATGTGTTATCGCGTTACGGTGGAGAGGAGTTCGTCGCATTGTTGAGCAATACGGCCGGCGAAACCGCGCAGGAGATCGCCGAACGTGTTCGCAAAGGCATTGAGGAACACTATTTTTCGCTGCCAGGCGGCGATACGTTTAATGTCACAATCTCTATTGGCGTTGCAACCTGCACTCCAACGGGCGAATCAGGCATGACTTCATCCGACGGGGAATTCCTGGTGGGACATGCCGACCGATGTCTTTACGCCGCGAAGCGGGCAGGGCGAAACGCTATTGTCAGTGCTGGTGATTTGACGCTGGGCGAACAGAATCTCGGTTAACTCCAGCGCGGTACAAGATCTAACTTCAGACGTCGCTTTCAACCGTGATGCGTGCCGGGAACGGCGCTTCCTGGCCCACTGATTGGGTCAATATCAGTG
>JBDNAP010000114.1:0-8543 GCA_039768325.1 Thiogranum sp. | reverse complement strand
CTGCTCTGCGCCTCGAGCGGGTCCGTCGCTCCAGAACGGTGTCCAGGCACACGAGCCCGGCGCCAGCATCCAGGATCCCCGTGAGATATGCGGGCTGGTGGCGCCCATTGGTTTTTGGCTATAGACTGTCGTTCGGCAGCGCTCACAAAGAGCAATGATTAAAGGAGCTCCCTGAATGAGCATTAATCTACGTTTGTTTTTCCCTGTTGTTTTCATGGCCTTTCTGGGTAGTGCTGGCTATGCCGGTAGTGTCGTGGCAGCCTCCGCAGCGGAAATCGAAATCGCGGTCGATGGTGCTCTCCAGGAATTTAAAAAAGAGGTCGCCGGTGGGGCGGAGTTTCTCGACAAAGCCAAGGGCTACCTGGTTTTCCCGAAAGTCAACAAAGCCGGCCTGGTCGTAGGTGGTGAATACGGTGAGGGCGCGTTGCGCATCAGCGGGAAAACTGAGGAATACTATAATATCGGCAGTGCGTCCTTCGGCTTGCAGATCGGCGCTCAGCAGTATGCGATCCTCATGGTCTTTCTGGAGGATGAAGCCATGAAGAAATTCCGTGCCAGCGAGGGCTGGGAAGCCGGTGTCGATGGCTCGGTCGCAATTGCGAAGTGGGGTGCCGGCAAGGATATCAATACACAGAACTTCAAGGATCCGATCGTGGGTTTCGTATTCAGCAACAAGGGATTGATGGCGGGTATTTCGATCGAGGGTTCGAAAATCACCAAGCTCGATAAATAAATCTCGAAGTGCGGGGCGGGCGACTGCCGACCTCGTGTTAATACAGGGAAGCTTGCTGTGGATATGACCTTCACTCTTTACGAAGCGCGTGTCATCGCCTGTTTGATTGAAAAGGAAATTACCACGCCCGACCAGTATCCACTGTCATTGAATGCCCTCACCAATGCGTGTAATCAGAAAAGCAATCGCGATCCGGTGCTGGCAATGGATGAAGTTACCGTCCAACAGACAGTCGATGAGCTGATTAAAAAGCGCCTGATACTCGATAAGTCCGGGTTTGGCAGTCGTGTTGTGAAGTACCAGCACCGATTCTGCAATAGTGAATTCGGCAACTTGAAATTTTCACCACAGGAACTGGGTATTATCTGTGTACTGATGCTGCGCGGCCCGCAGACACCGGGCGAATTGCGGACCCGAACCAACCGTCTGTGCAAGTTCAGTGATATGCGCGAGCTTGAGTCCGTGCTTGCGCAACTGATGGAACGCGATGATGGGCCATTTGTTGTCAGACTGCCTCAGGTGGCGGGTAAGAGAGAGTCGCGGTTTGCGCATCTGTTCAGCGGTGAGGTGCAGCTTGCGGATAGTTCACAGCACCCGGAGGCCCGCGTACAACCTTCTGGAGCAGACAATGAGCGGCTTGATCAACTGGAGCAGATGGTCAGTGAACTTCGCCAGGATCTGCAGCGACTCGAGGCCAGGGTTGGCGAGCTTGAGTCCGGAAGGACCACCGGGTGAATTAACACCACAATGAATGGCACTAAGTTAAGGCGGGTTTTCCTCTGTAGGGCCGAATTGATTCGGCCATTAGCTGTTGGCGGCTCGCCACATCGTGGCGATATCCGGGATGATAGATGGTATGGCAACGTGCTTGGTCGAATGAATTCGACCCTACAATGGTTTAAATAGGCTTAACTTAGTGGCGTTTAACACCACAATAAGTCAGACGTTCAGAACAGAAGGACACAGAAATGACGTATATTAAGACAGTCTTTTTCGTCATCGCTTTAACGTTACAGGCTGCAACATCGCTTGCTGCTGAGGCCGTACTTTCCGGCGACTACCTGCTGGGAAAGTGGAGTGAAGGCGGGAAGCAGGGCTGCACTTCCGCGATCGCCGATTACGTGATCTTTCATAACAACCGTACCCTGGAGGCTGGTCACGGTCAAACGGTCAATGCGGTCGGGTTCTGGGAACTGCGCGAAGGCACGGTGACGCTGCATTTGCTGATTTCGCCCGCCAGCGGCGGTGGAGGACATCCCTTTTATCAGAAAAGGTACTATTACCAGTACATGTCTCCCAAAATGCTCAGCATAAATTCGGACAGTTTCGACTACACCCATGATACCGCTGTCCAGGCAGGCGATAAGAGAACGCTGACACGGTGTCAGTAAGCGAGGACAGATCAGTCTAACTGATCCAGTTCGCCGAGTCCCAGACGGTAGCCATTCTGCATTGCTTCGGTCTTGATTGTGCGTATCACTTGATCAAGTCGCTCCTGCTCCTGACTCACGTCGCAGGATTGGAGTTGAGCGGCGTCGAGCAAGTCCTCAAGGCGGGATTCAAGCCATTCCATTTTGCGGCTGTACTCCACCATAGTCTGCGTTGATGCATTGATTTCCTTCTGCAGCGAGCGCAGCAATTGCCGGGATCTGCTGATATAGGAGAGCAGTTGTACCAGCAGGACGAAGCCGAACAGAACGCCTAAAATCCACAATGGCTCGTTCACGGCAACATACCGTCCTTGTTGCTGGCTCTGTTCATGGCTGCTCACGGCCCTCGGCCCGCTCGAATTTATGCGAGGCATCGGCCATCTCCAGTGATTCGGCGATACGTGTGTAGCCCTTCATCAGCGCAATTGTCAACGCCGACTCGCCCTGGTTGTTCGCCAGTTTCGGATTCGCGCCATTTTGTAACAGGACCTGTACCATGTCAGCGTAACCCTTCTCCGCCGCAAACATCAGGGGAGTCTGACCCGCCTCGTTGCGCACGTTGACATCGGCCCCCATTGCGATGAGGCGGTGTGTCCAGGCGATATTGCCGCGCTCCACCACCCTGAAAAGCGCCTTTACATTCTGCGAGGCACCTCCGTTAGCGGGGTTTCCCTGCTCCTTGGCCTTGATCGTACGGTAACCCAGCGAAAGCAACAGCATGATTGCTATGACAAGCAGAATGACCCAGTAAGCGAGTTTGAAATGGCTGCCCAGAATCCAGGGGGCACCGGATCCAACCAGTAACATGCTGAAGGCTATAACGATCGGCAGGGGCACATAGCGCACCAGGGCAAAGACCAGCAAACCGCAGGAAACAATCAGCAGGGCGGCCGGTGTCACCGGTACAACGGTCTGCAGATCAGCGGGCAGATTCGCGGCGACGCTGAGCCCGAACACGCTGGCAATCAGCAACCACTCTGCGCGTGAATACCTCATAAGGTGACTTCCTTGCCTCGACAATGATTGGTACGGTAGCGACAATCTGTGGCTATGCGTCCTGCGTCTGTAGCGGCCGGATTCGCATTAGTTTGAACATCAACAGTTAAACGGCCATAAAGAACCGCCGCCTGTAGACGATAACCAATAGGTATTTACCGAATACAGGGTAAGGATACTGATGCGCCAACAAGCAGTAACACTAGAAACTTCCTCGGAATTCCTGCGCCTCGCGCTGCCGCACATGTCGCGCTACCGCATACCGGTCACGCCGCAGAACTACGCTGTCTGGTATGAGTACGTTGCCGGCACCAATATACCGCTGCGCGAGGCCATCGACGCGTTGGTCGCTGCGGACGAGCAGATCGACGCCGAGGTCTCGGCCGATCTTTTCCACAGATTCGTTGATCCCAGTGACACCAGCCGCTTCGAGGAGGCACAACAGGCCTTGCGTTCGCTGGCTGAATCGGTGACGAGCTCGCTGGTCTCGGCTAACGGCGAGGTCTCGAAATACGAAGCGTCGTTGAAAGAGTGCTCATCGCAGCTCAACGACAACCTCAACCCCGAAGAATTCAAGTCGCTGGTCTACAACCTGGAAGAGAGCACCAATCGCATGAGTGCCGGCAGCCAGGATCTGCAGCAGCACCTGGAGGAAAGCCAGCGCGAAGCCGAGGCGCTGCGCGAGGAACTGGCCAAGGCGCGCGCCGAGGCCAAGACCGACGCGATGACCGGGCTCGCCAACCGCAAGGGCTTCGACGAGGCGACCGACAAGCTCCGTGATGCACAAGAGCGGGCACCCAGCGACGCCTGTCTACTCATCTGCGATATCGACAAGTTCAAGAGCATCAACGATACCTACGGTCACCTGTTCGGCGATAAAGTCATCAAGGCTGTTGCTGATGCCCTGACCAAGCAGACCAAGGGCAAGGACCTGGTGGCCCGCTTCGGCGGCGAGGAATTTATCGTGCTGCTTCCGGAAACGGGCCTGCAGGGTGCGGTTGCGGTTGCAGAGTCGATCCGCCGCTCGATCGAAAACGGCCGGGTGGTGAATCCCCGGACCGGCGAACAAATTCAGCGCGTTACCATTTCTGTTGGTGTCACACGGTTTGTCAGGGGTGAAGAGATCAAGGTAACCATTTCGCGCGCCGACGAGGCCCTGTACAGTGCAAAAGAGAACGGTCGCAACCGGGTCGAGGTGAATCCACCGCCGGACAACATCAAGGTCGTCAGTCAATAAGCGCGGATCCAGAACAGCCGCCGGGCAATTCCGTTGCTACAGCGTGTTACGCTGTTCGCGCACGCGGAATTTACTGGCCGGGTTGCAGTTTATTCTGCCGGGCCGGGACCACCGCTGTGGACGGTTTCGTAATACAGTTTTTCAAGTTCACGTTTATGCATGGTTTCTTCGTATGACAGGTACTCGAACAGGTCGTGTATCGGCCCGGCTTCGGTGCTGTCTGCCAGTGCCCGGTATTGTTTCATGGCGGCATCCTCACGGCCTACAGCGTATTGCAGGATGGCCTGATCATCCGGGTTGTCGCCCAGTTCGGGAAGCTGTATATAATCCGAAAAGCGGTGGTCTTCCACCGGTGTCTGGATTTTTTCATGAACCTGGCTTTCGATATGCGGATTGTTCGCCAGCTGCGTGAATAATTCGTAGTGCTCCTTTTCCTCGTCGGCCAGCTCCTCTACCAGGTAGCGCAGGTTCTTGCTGACCCTGGGGATAAGGGCCGTATAAAACTCGAATGCCGACTTCTCGAAAGAGGTTGCGACTTCGAGGATCTCTGCCAGGGTTTTCTTGGATTTGATACGTTTATACGCGGCGCTATGGCCTTCGTCATGTTCATTCATTGCCTGCTACTCCCTCAACCTGATAGTGACGGTTTCAGCAACGCGGTAAGCGGCTAGCTCCCTGACGCGGCGAGGTGTTTCTCGATACTGGCGGCCACACGGTGTCCGTCAGCCACGGCGTGTACCACGTCGGGCCCGAACACCATGTCACCGGCAGACCACAGCCAGGGCTCGGAGCTGCGGCCGTCCTTATCGACCTTGAGACGGCCACGGTTCCACTCCAGACGTTCGGTCAATTTTTCACCGAACAGTGAGATGTCGGTCATCTGGCCGATGGCTTCAATCACCATTTCAGCCGGGTGTAACTGTTCGTCGCTGTCATCGTAGCGGGGCGCGAAGCGCCCGTCGTCATCAAAGATGGATACCACGTGCATTGTAATCAGACCGCTTAACTGGCCGTTATCGTCTATGACACATTGTTTGGGGCCGCGGCTGTCGAGTATCTCGATGCCTTCCTCGCGTGCCTCCCTGATTTCTTCGGCGTCAGCGAGGAAATGTTCGAAGTCTTCCAGTGCTGTTACCGTGATGCGGATTTCGCCGTATTTTTCCTTTTGCAGGCGTGCCAGGCTGCGGGCAATATCCATGGCTACGTTACCGCCGCCGATCACCGCCGCGGTGCGCGGGATATCGAAGGTCTTGCCCTCGGTGATCTTGCGCAGCAGATTCACCGCTTTCTTCACTTGTTTATGGTCACTGCCGGGAATACGGGTCGAACGGCCCTGCTGCAGACCGATAGCGATCAGTACGGCATCATGGTTTTGTTCCAGTTTATTGATGCCAATGTCCCGGCCGATACGGGTGTTGTACTGGATTTTGACGCCGAGCGAGGTGATGACTGCGACGTCTGCATCAAGTCGATCGTAGGGCAGGCGATATTCAGGAATACCATATCGTGTCATGCCACCGGGTTTGTCGAGCGCCTCGAACACGGTGACTTCGTGACCTTTCCTGATCAGGTCGAAGGCCGCCGTCAGACCTGCCGGGCCGGCGCCGATGATGGCTACCTTTTTGCCGCTGATATAGTCGACCTTGTCCTCGGCGGCGATTTCGCGGATGCGCAGGTCCGATACCGAATCCATCGCATAGCGTTTCAGCCAGCGTATCGCCACCGGCTCGCCGCGCCGGCCAATGGAACAGGCTGTCTCACAGCGATGCGTACAGACCCGGCCACAGACGTGGGAGAAGGGGTTACTGCGGTAGATCTGTCGCACCGCCTCTTCGGCGTCGCCTTCCCAGATCGCGCGTATGTATTCCGGGGCGTGCATGTGGGTGGGGCAGGAATCGTGGCACATGCCGCACTGCACACAGCGGGAAGCCTCGATGATCGCCTGTTGATCGGTAAAACCCTCCACCATCTCATCGAAGGATTTGAGGCGTTCTTCGGCCTCCAGTTCTTCCATGGGCTGGCGTTCCAGGTCCACCAGGTCGGCGTCTTCGTTTTTGGCCCAGCCCTTGGGAAAATGTTTATCGTGAATCCCTTTGGGGTCCGGCAGGATGAAGTAGCTGTCGAGTTCGTCCTCACGGCAGGTGTGTACATACTCGGTGGTCAGGGACAGTGAACCGGTCGGGCAGATGTCAACGCACAGTCCGCACCAGCAGCAGCGCCCGTAATCGATCGCCGGGCGCTCGTTACGGATACCCCGGACCGGATCTTCCGGCAGGCCGGGAATCTTCACCATGCTGATGGCCGCGTTGTCGCATACTTTCTGGCAGGTGCTGCAACCGATGCACAGCTCCCAGTCGTTAACGTGAAAGCCACGGTAGTTCGCCGCCGCCGGGCGCGGTTCGAGTTCTTCGGTCACCGCCTTGCGGGCGAAGAAGCCCAGTGTCTTTATCGGCCTGAGGATGCTGCCCTTGTCCTTGTACGGGATATCCGACATCAGCGATCGACCTCCGGCGGGCAGGCATCCAGCGAGAACATGATTTGCGCGATGTCCTCCAGTCGTGAACCCACCGCCAGGTTTTCCAGTACCTGTACCGCGTGCATGCTGGACGGACCGCGTACATGCACGCGGTAGGGTTTGTCGCCACCCGTGGACACCACATAGTAGGCCAGTTCACCCTTGGAGGATTCCACTCGGGTATAGGCTTCACCGGCGGGCACGTTCCAGGCCAATGGATTGGGGATCGGACAACGGATCGGGCCCTTGATGGCGGGCAGGTGATCAATGACCTGACGCAGGATATGAATACTTTGTTTCAGCTCCGCGCGGCGTACCAGGTTGCGCGACAGCGCGTCCCCACCCGGTTCAGTGGGGATGTCAAACTCGATTCTGTCGTATACCAGGTAGGGATCATCGCGACGAACATCAAACGCCAGCCCGGTGGCGCGCAGGTTGGGCCCTGTCACGCCCCATTTAAGCGCCTGCTCCTGGGACATTTTACCGACATCCCGTGCCCGTTTAACAAACACCTGATTGGTGAAGAACAGGTTGTCGTAGTCAGGCAGGCGTGATTCCAGATAGTCCAGCAAGCTGCCCAGACGTTCCAGGAAGCCGTCGGGGATATCCCGGCGCACGCCGCCGGGGATATTGTAAATGCTGTAGACCCGTCCACCGGTAAGTTCTTCAAAGCGGTCGAGTACCAGGTCGCGGTCGGCGACACCCCAGAACATCGGCGTGTACATGCCGGTGGTGGCGGCGTGACCGCCAAAGGCAAACAGGTGTGCCGCCAGGCGCGACATTTCCAGCTGCATGACGCGGATCCACTGCGCGCGTTCCGGTGCCTGCAGGCCGCCGATTTCCTCAATCGCCAGCGAGTAGCAGACTTCCATGGGCACCGGGTCGGGTACGCAGATGCGCGGCACCAGTGCGATGTTCTGGATCCACAGCCGTCCTTCCATCAGCTTCTCGAAACCGCGGTGCAGGTAGCCGGCATCGGCGCGAGCTGCGAGCACCTGGTCGCCGTTTAACTTTACCTTGAAGGCATAGTTGCCTTCGATACCCGGATGATTGGGGCCGAAGTTCAGCTCGTATTCGTTGCTGGGTGGCTGGCTTTTCGCCTGGTAGTTTTCCGGCCTCATCGGCGTACATCCTCCGGCCGTGTGGTGATACCCCCACCTTCCTCTTCAATCTCTTTCAGCCATTGCGGGCGATACTCTTCCCAGCTGAAGGTCTGGTTCACAAACGCCTCCGAGTCGAACTCCTTGCGCATGGGGGGAGGGCCGTCCCATTCGGTGAGGATGAACTTCTCCATGTCCGGGCTACCCTCGAAATAGACACCGAACATTTCATGGATATCGCGTTCGAAAAAAGCCGCCGGCTGGTAGAGGTCGTAGATCGACAGATAGATCCCCGGGTCACGCGGTATGCGCGTATGAACAGAAACCAGTGAGCGGGTTTCATAGGACCAGACGTGATACACCAGTTCGAATTCGTCATCATCGATCCAGTCAACACAGCTGATCGCTGACAGGTGTACGTAGCTGGCGTGGCCTTGCAGCAACTCCAGCAGCGCCGGCAGGGCTTCCGATGCCACGTCAATGCGCACGCGGCGCGAACTCTTGCGTTTGAACTGAACGCTTTCGATGTCTT
>JBDNAP010000596.1:0-4718 GCA_039768325.1 Thiogranum sp. | reverse complement strand
TCTGTATGGATCGTGTGAGAGGGTTACTCTGCGCACCCGTCTCTGTAGTTACATCGCCTGCTCGGCAGTTCGGGAAAGCGTCTGTCGCTCACGCCGCCGCGTAGCTATCAGGCCAGGACCTGCTACGGTTGAACACCGAGGCGAGCACTGGATGATGGTAAACAAATCTAGCAGGGGAGGTTCCAGGCATAAAATTGACTTAGCAGTCAATGCCGTCAAACCGCTAACTGTCAGATCAAATCTGAGCGATTAAAGTTTATGGACATTCCGTCAGTTCTTCTCGCCGTCGTCGTCTTTCTCGCGGCAACGGCCATCTGCGTCATTCTGTTCGAGCGACTTGGCTTTGGGGCGATACTGGGCTACATCGTCGCCGGCATCTTCATCGGACCTCACACCCCGGGACCCGTTCCCGTACATGCGGTGGAAGAGTTGCAGAGCGTCGCAGAGCTCGGTGTGGTGCTGTTTCTGTTCACCGTGGGTCTGGAAATGCGCCCTGAGAAAGTCTGGGCAATGCGACGTCTGATCTTTGGGTTGGGATCGGCGCAGATGCTGGTTACCGCAGCCCTGTTGGCTGGGTACCTTATCTTTTTCGTCCATGTGCCTTGGGAAACGGCGCTCATTGTCGGCCTGGCCCTTGCCATGTCGTCTACGGCCATCGTCATGGCGACACTGGGGGAACGGGGAGAACTGTCCACCGAGCATGGGCGAACCACCTTTGCCGTGCTCATGGCGCAGGATCTCTGGATTGTTCCAGTCATGGCCCTGGTTCCGATCCTGGCCCATACTAAGACGCAGGCGGATACGATCCCCCTATGGGAGAAGATCGCGCTGGTGGTGGGGGTGATTGCAGGTATTTTCGTCGTTGGGCGTTACCTGTTGCCGGCCGTGCTGGGCTATTGTGCGAGCCGGCGCCAAATGGATGCTTTCGGGGTGGTCCTGTTTCTCGCGGTCATTACCGCTGCCTGGGCGGTGGAGCGCGTTGGCATCTCCATGACGCTCGGCGCTTTTCTCCTCGGGATGCTGCTCTCGGCTTCGGATTTCCGCTATCAGATTGAAGCGACTGTCGCCCCGTTCAAGTCGACCTTGATGGGCCTGTTCTTCATCGCGGTGGGCATGTCTATCGACGTGGCTGCCATGGTGCGCGATTGGGCGGCGCTATTGGTTCACATTCCCGTTGTGCTTGCCGTCAAGGGTGCCGTGTTGATCGCGCTGGTCCTCGCTTTCGGTATCGCACGCTCGGCCGCCATCCGAACGGGGTTCTATCTCTCCCAGGTTGGCGAATTCGCTTTTGTCCTGCTGGGCGCGGCGGCTGTGGCCGGTCTGCTGAGCGCCGAGGGGCATACCCTGGCGATGCTGGTGGTTGCCGTCAGCATGATTCTGACCCCCCTGATGGTAAAAACGGGTGACCGACTCGCCAGCCGCTTTCAAACCATGCCTGCGAGCGCGGGGAAGGAACCGGCCGCCGACCTGGAGCGGCACGTGGTTGTCATCGGCTACGATGAGGTGGGCCAGCTCATAGCCCTGATGCTGGAAAAGGCAGACGTCCCGCATATCGCCTTCGATCGGGATATCAACATGGTTCGTCAGGCTAAGCGGTCGGGGCGTAATGTTCACTTTGGCGATATGAGCAGCGCTGCCACGCAAGCGGCCGCCGGACTCGCTAAAGCCGCCGCTGCTTATGTGACCTCGAGGGACATGGACCACGCCAAGTCCCTGGCCGTCACCCTGCATCGCCTCTATCCGCACCTGGACGTCTATGTGCGTGTGCGCACACTCAGGGATCAGGACGAACTGGCCGCCAGGGGCATCCGGCATGCCGGTACGGGTTACATCGAGAGTGCGCTGTTACGCGGCGGCATGCTTCTGAAAGATCTCGGGGTGGCCGAGGACCAAGTCAGCGAACTGGTGAAAGAACTCCAGCACAATGACTACGCGCTGATTCGAGGCGGCTATGCCGAAGTCGAGAAACAATAACAAGGCTGATCAGGGTGATTCTGGTGTCGGCGACCCGTACACCTCGTGCCCGTGCGTTGCGAAATCAGTCGGAAACTTTTGTGCCGCCAAGTGCCGGAAGAAACGGTAGGTACCTTGATCCGGTCTGTTACATAATCCCAATGTCTCGGCATTAGCAGAGAGCGTGTTGGGGCAGCCCCGGCGCGCTGCAAATCATGAGGAGTGAACCTGTATGACAGGTACCGTCGGAACACCGCTGGCAGGGCGTGCTCCCGCCGTCCCGTATGTTGCAGCGCTTTTAATGGCTCTTGCGCTGTCTGCGCCCCCGGCGGGTGCGCAGGCTGCTCAGGCCGGTTTCGACCCCCATCCGCTGCGCCCGGCCGATACCTCGAGTCCGCGCGACACATTGCGCAGTTTTCTGGCCGATGCCGCGGCGCTCGTCGGGGGACTCGGCCCGGATGGGGAAATGGCGCCCGCGACCGCGCGCGCCTACGGGCGCGCCGTGGAGACGCTCGACCTGAGCGCCACCCCGCACAGCGATGCCTGGGACGTTCGCACCGAGCGTATTCTCAAGCTCAAAGAGATCCTTGACCGTATCGAACTGCCCCCTGACAGCGCCATTCCGGGCGATGCCGAGGTGGCGGACAAGGCCATCGCGCAATGGACCCTGCCCGGCACCCGTATCACCATCGCACGCCTGGAGGAGGGCCCGCGGGCCGGCGAGTTCCTGTTCTCGGCCGACACCGTTCAGCGGCTGCACAGGCTCTATGCCCATGCGAAACATCTGCCGTACCAACCCGGAGCGACGGTCGACGCCCTGGAACTCTGGGTGAACAGCCAGGCAACCGGGAAAGCCGCTGAAAGCCGGGTGCGCAACCGCTTGAAACCGGTGGACACCTCGAATCCCAGGTCCACCCTGGAGGGCTTCCTCGACAGTGTCAACCGCGCCTACGCACTGGTGATGCAGGCCGACGCGGCATTACAGGCCACGCCGCCGGCGATGAAGGCGAAGGAGGCGAAAGAAGCCGAGGTCGTGGCCGGTAACCTCCTGCAACGTGCGATCCGTACGCTGGACCTGAGCCAGGTACCCGAGGCCCTGCGTGAAGACATCGGTGCCGAAGCCGCGCTGCAGCTGAAAGAAGTCATCGACCGCATGCAGTTGCCACCGGTGGATACCGTGCCCGACGCGGTCATGCTGGCGGCTGCCAGGGCTCAGCCCGGTGCCGATGCGCTGCGCTGGCGGTATCCGAACAGCGAAATTGAAATCGAGGAAATCACGCAGGGTGAACGGCAGGGGGAATTCCTGTTCAGTGCGGAGACCGTTGAGCGTATCGGCGACTTTTATGAGGAGGTCGTGGAGCTTCCCTACCGCACCGGCGTCAAACCGATCGACTGGATAGCGCCGGACACGTCAGAGGGCTTCTACCCGTACTACATTTCGACACCGGGTTACATGATACCGCGCAGCCATTTCCTGGGTCGACTGATCGAAGACCTGCCGACCGGGTTCAAGACAGTCAAGGGTGGACAGACGTACTGGC
Organism: Thiogranum sp.; assembly: GCA_039768325.1. GTDB lineage: Bacteria > Pseudomonadota > Gammaproteobacteria > DSM-19610 > DSM-19610 > Thiogranum. The sequence goes on along the minus strand of JBDNAP010000596.1, from coordinate 1,224 downwards.
AGTGGCTCGGTTTGCTGCTCGGTGTGGTGAGTGTCCTGCTGTCGGCCGCATTGACCTTCCATGTCGTCAAACGTTGGGCAAAACAGCCGCGCCGGCCACTGGGCGGCTGGCTGATGATCCTGGTGCCGGGCATCGTCACGCTGGTGGTCAGCGGTGTCGCGACTTTCGTTGACCATGAACTCAACATTACCGGAGCCCCGCTGGTCGCCGTGGTGACCGGCAGCCGCGCGATCGTGATCCTGATGCAGGCCTGGGCGGTGTACCTGCTGTGCAAGGCCATTGCCGATACCCTGATTGCCTCGCCGAAAATGGAGGAGCAGAGTTCCGAGGCCGCGCTGTTACGCATCGGTGCCGGCTTCACCGGCATTCTGCTCGCGGCCTGGATTGTCATCGACGGGATCCGGGCGCTGGGTGCTGACCTGATTCCGCTGCTGGCCGGTCTCGGTGTCGGCGGCCTGGCGCTGGCATTGGCGGCGCAGAGCACCATTGCCAATTTCATCGGCGGCCTGATCCTGTTCATCAACAAGCCGGTACGGGTGGGGGAGTTCTGCCGCTATGGCGAGGACCCCAACCCCGGCTGGTTGCGTATCGGCACCGTGGAGGAAATCGGCTGGCTTGCAACGCGCATCCGCGGTATCGATCGGACCGTAACCACCATTCCCAACGCCGAATTTTCCAGAATGCACATCGTCAACCTGGCGGTGCGCGACCGGCGGCTGCTGAGGACCACGCTGCAGCTGCGCTACGAGACCACGCCGGAACAACTGCGCTATGTGCTCGCCCGGCTGCGCGAGCTGCTGCTGGGCCATCCGATGGTCTCCCCTGACCCGGCCCGCGTTCGCTTCACCGGTTTCGGGGCCTGTTCGCTGGACGTGGAAATATTCGCCTATGTTCGCTGCGTTGATAAGGACACCTTTCTCTCTGTTCAGGAGGATCTGTTTCTGCGCATGGCCGACATCGTCAACGAGGCGGGCAGCGGCTTCGCCTTCCCATCCCAGACGACCTATTTCGCGCGCGATACCGGTGTGGATGCCGAGCGTAGGGATGAAGCCGAAGCCAGGGTCCAGCACTGGCGGGCCCGCGGCAAGCTGCCGTTCCCCGAATTCGAGGAGGAAGAGCGGGAGCGGCTCGAGGACATCCTGGACTACCCGCAAAAGGGTTCCCCCGACTACCAGCCGCGCACGGGTTCGAATCCAAAGCAAACTCCGCCGCCGGGGCGGTAGG
>JBDNAP010000113.1:0-5819 GCA_039768325.1 Thiogranum sp. | reverse complement strand
GCCTCACAACCGGATGAACACCTCACACCCGACAGGGAGTACAGCTCGAAAGTCAGGCTACTGAAGAAGATTGCCAAGGCCGGGGGCTGCGATTGACGCTGACGGTATACAGGTAATTCGCTATTCGGCAAACGACCTGTCGTTGGCACTCACTGAAGCTCGCGGAGTATGAATCTGAGAAGGAATAAAGGTGTGGACAAGTGTCCTGGTCCAGCGAAAGTTTACTCCCACGGCGGCCCAGGTACGCCCGTGTACAATGGTGTTGCGGGGCAGTGCGATGCCATGGAGTACCGCCGCAACCGGCCATTCTGAGCGGTTATTGTCTACAGGCTGAATCTCTCTATCCTGATCTCCCATCGACAACGGGCACATTAATATGAGGAGAGCGCCATGACGACATCTAAAGCTTTGACCAGGCGTGCGCGGACCAGGGCTTGGCGTTGAACACCTTCAGCCGGAGAGTGAAGCGAAAGATCCGGTGGACTACGACACAGGATATACCTGTAAAATCACTCCGAAAATAAGCTGGTGTAAGTATTTTGAAAATAAGGATTATTACGGTGATTGCAAATCCGTGGACCTCGGTTCGACTCCGGGCGTCGCCTGCAAGTAATATCAAACAGTTGTATTTTCCCGCTGCTCATTTTGCCGTGGAGCGGCGTGTGAGGGCGACTGATTGTGGCATTTCGCGAAAAGCGCCAGCTCAAATGTAACTCGGAACGGTGTATCAGGCCGACCTTGCTTCAGCTTGCGCTCTCGGTATGGCGCTAACTGTTTACGAAGGAATCGCTTCTCGGTTGCGAGTGTGCCATGCGGGCGGAGATTGGGCCAGATGAAGGTGGCCAAGTCACCAAGAAGTTGGTTTATCACCCTGACGTCATCCATGATGGCCAACATCTTGCGATATTTAGTTGTAACGGTGCGATTTCCCGGAAACCATACCTTTCGAATCAATATACATTAATTATTGTCGAGCACTGTGTCCAAGCCGCTAGCGATTGCCTTTATTTGCTATCTTTCGTGTCGGTCGTCCATTTTTTTGGTAACCACACCGGGCAGATTGATTTCTCCTTTTCTGTTGCGGTTCTCCAGTTGCGTAATGAGTGCATTCAGACCGTTGTTTTTGATGCTGGCGCCAAAGGAAGCGCGGTAGGTCAGCACCAGGCTTATGTTCTCAAAGCTGATGTCGTATATTTTCCACTGGCCGTCTGTACGATACAGGGCGTAGCGCACGTCAATAGTCTGCCCGCTGTCCAAAGAAATCTTTGCTCGCACAGCGCTCTTCCGGTCACCGGCCTGGTAGCGGGAGGGCAGGTAGACGACCTGCTCATCGGTCAGGGTATCATCCGCGTAGGCGATCATCGCCGTGACATAGGAACGGGTAAGCAACGCGCTGATTTCATCGATCAGGCGCTGGCGCTGTTCATCATCTGCATCGCGCCAGTGCTTACCGATGATGAGGCGTGTTATACGTGGAAAGTCCAGGTGGGGAACGACCAGCTCGTTACTGAGCTCGTAGGCCACCGCCCGGTCCTGATTGATCTCCTCAGCATTTTTGCTCAGGCGGTCGAGGAGTTCGTCGATCATTTCCTCGATTTTGGGTTGCGGTAGATCATGGTCATCTGCTTGCGTGACGGCCGATCCAGTATTAGCGAGCGCAACTAGGCAGGTCTCATCGACCCCCCGACAACCCTTGTCACACTCCCATCCATTCCCATAGCTCTTCGCGCAGGCATTCTCGGGCATCTCGACCGAACCGCTTTGGGCGAACACAAGGCCGCTAACAGCTCCAAGAAGTCCCAAAAGAATCCGGGAGCGAATCAAAATAACTCGTGTTCGTCGCATTCTAAACATGAGTCATTCCTTTTTGGCTTATTTCAAGAAACAATACCAAAACGACGGAAAGTGCAGCTGATAGAAACATCAGCAACAGCCTGGTGAATCTGAAAATAATTTTGGTCATGACATCTGCGCCCCTCTACCAGTTAATATTTCTAGCCGGAAAGGGTCAGCCGGCGAACGCGGGTTTTATTCCTAATCGGTTATTGTGCTATACGGCACTTGCCGGTCAGGATTTCTGTGGGAGCAAATAGAGAAGGGAAAGTTGCAGTAACACTAGCACACTTATGCGGGGATGTGATGAGTATATTTACCTGCACGGATGGAGAAGGCACCTTGTGGGGCTCCAATTCGAAGGTAAGTCAGTTGTTTGAATTTACTACTCCGCGGGCTTGCACAGACTGGTACAAAAAAATTGGGGGCAATAATCCCACTGTTGTGTTAATATATGTGTGGTCCGTAGCTTGCCCTCTCTAACTCCGACGCCAACTTACAGTGCGTACGTCAAGCAGCCAACTCCGGCAAAATCTCTGAGCGAGACGGTTCGATAACGAACAGGACTAAGACTACCTTACGTGGGTAGTGTTTACAGTTACGTCATACCGGTCGGTTTCCCTCTGTACCCTACCGCTGTTCCTGATGCTGCTGCTTTGTTGTTACAAACTCAGGGCATCGAAAGTTATTTATATGAACGAAGCGGTAAAACGAGGTAACCATGGATTCTTGTGTCGACAACGCCGATCCATTAGCAAAACAGGCCGACTTATGCGATGGCTTCAATCCTCATTAAAATTTTCCCAAATAGGTATATATATGAAGAAACTTACTCAATCATTTTCCGCTGCGGCTCTTGGTCTCGGTAGTTTGCTCCTCGTTACGGGTGCACAGGCAATGGATTTCGGTAACATGATGAACCCGTCAAAATGGATGGGCGGTGGTAACAATGACCGCTACTACGGCGGTGGTCCTGGCTATGGCGGCCCTGGTTATGGGTACGGTGGCCCGGGTGGTTACGGCGCAGGCCCTGGTTATGGCTACGGTGGTCCGGGTGGTTACGGCGCAGGCCCTGGTTACGGTTACGGTGGTCCGGGTGGTTACGGCGCAGGCCCTGGCTACGGCGGTGGTCCTGGTTACGGTTACGGCGGTCCGGGTTATAGGTAACAGTATTTCCGATGCCGGCGTACAAGTCATTAGGAACGCGATACTTGGGTCGGCATCAATGGGTCGGGGTTATTTAGTCGCTTCGAGTGGAAATGTGACCGATGAGGTGTGGAAGGACAGCATCAATAAACCGACGCCAGAAGCCACCGGCATTTGCCGGTGGCGGATTCACGACGTCTCCCCTGAATTAACTGATTGATAAGGTAAGATATAAATGAAACTACCCCCTCGTGACGGAGATGGTTATCTCGTTGACATGACAAACTGGACAGCAGAGATCGGCCGAACCATGGCCGAAGTGGATGGTGTCGAACTGGACGACCCGAAATGGAGTCAGATCCTCAAGGCAAGAGAGTATTTCGACGAATTCAGTGTGGTGCCACCGATTCGCAAATTCGCCAAGTACCTGGACGAAGATCAAAAGGCCATGTTCAAGATGTGGCGCACTGGCCCAATGAAGCCGATAACCAAGTACGGTGGTTTACCCAAGCCGACCGGCTGTGTCTGATCGGATTTGTACCCTGGACGATAAAATCAGAACCGGAAAGGGTATTAAACAAAGAACAAACAGCTTGTCTACTCTGACAGGCTTAAAGTGATGTTGCAGTTGCAGCTTATCCAAGCGGTGGAAGTATTGGTGGTATAGAATTCGAAGTGACGCTTTCGCTGTCATTATCAGCTGGGGAAACCTGTCTTTTGGATTTATTACTGCAGGCAGTACGGTGAAGTGAGTTGGAACAGTATAGGTTCATGGCAGCGCGCTTGGTTCATTGGGATCTCGGAATCTGAACTGACACGGCTAATCCCCCCATGGGAGATGGATCGAAAGATAGCACTCCGTGGTAGGCCTCAGCCACATCTCGGGCAATCGCGAGACCCAGGCCCGAGCCTTGCTTCTGCTCATCAAGGCGTACGCCACGCTGGCCCAGAGTGATGAGCTGATCTTCGGCAACACCGGGTCCATCGTCTTCGACCTGAATGAGGATAGTCTTGCCCTTGGACACAGATACAGAGACCGCTGCGTTAGCCCACTTGGTCGCATTCTCCAGAATATTGCCCAGGAGTTCGGTTAAATCTTCCGGCAGAATCGCCGCATCGGCCCCGTCAGGCGCTTCTACTGACCATTCGAGGGCGGCTCCGCGGGGAGTGCGTTTCAGTGTGCGGACAATGCTGTCGACGGCGTCCCCGGCATTGGCAAACCCCCGTTTTGTTTCAATGCCAGAGCGAACACGAGCGCGGATCAGTTCCCGGTCGACACGCCTGCGCATGGTTTCCGCGAGCTGATCCAGGTCGTCGGCGATTGATGTATTTCCTGCCTCCCTCAAGCGCTGCGAATCAGCGGTAAGCACCATGAGTGGCGTCTTAAGGCCATGGGCAAGATCTGCGGTCCACGCCCGTGCGCGTTCTATTGCCTGTTCCTGAGTTGCAAGCAGTCCATTCATCTCATCGACGAGCGGCATGACTTCATCCGGGTATACACGTTCGAGGCGACGCCTTGCCCCGGAACGGATGTCTGTTACCCCACGGCGGACGCTGTCAAGCGGCGCAAGCCCAATTCGGACCTGTATCCAGGCCGCCACGAGCAGTACTGCAGCAATCACGACAAGATAGGGCAGCATATCGTTAGCAAAGGCGTTGCGCGCCTCAACAAGAGTCCGCTTATCCACGGCTACCGCAATCCGTACTCGGCGTTCTTCGGTGTTGGGCTTGAAGAGGATTTGGTGCTCGCGAACGATGAGCAGTTGTCCAGCGGGCCCCGGCAGCAGGTGCTCATGAACAGTGCCGCGCGCGAGTTGATCCTCTGGAAGCCCGATGACAGTGTCCCAGAGTGACCTGGAGCGCAGGAGTGTCGGGCGTTCTTCGTCCTGGATCTGCCAGTAGAGTCCACTGAGCGGCTGATTGAAGCGGGGGTCAGCCAGCTCATGGCTGAAGGCAATACGTCCGTTGGTCGTCACTCCGACGCTGGCGGTAATCTGGTTTAGATGGGTTTCAAGTTCTGACCCTATGCGCCGCTCAACATGGCGCTCGAACATCACCACCAGGCTGATGCCGGCGATGAGTAGTGCCGCCGCGACTGAGATAACAGCAGCAACAAGCAAGCGGAAACGAAGAGAACGCTGCGTCACTGCCCGGGTGTCTCAATGATGTAACCGAATCCCCGTCGCGTCTGTATCAAGTCGACGCCAAGCTTCTTGCGTACGCGCCCGACCAGTACTTCTACGGCATTTGAGTCACGCTCAAAATCCTGTGCATACAGCTGCTCAGTCAATTCGAGCTGCGATACCACGCGCCCTGCGTGATGCATGAGATAGCTCACCAGGCGATATTCCTGGGGGGAGAGAGGTATTGGCACACCGTCCACGGTGACACGCATCTGACGTGTGTCGAGTGATACAGAGCCAATCGTGATAACTGGTGTTGCTTGTCCCGCAGACCGCCGTACGATTGCGCGTAAGCGGGCGAGTAACTCCTGGATCTGAAACGGTTTCGGCAAGTAGTCATCCGCCCCCGCATCGATCCCCTCGACACGTTCACTCCAGGTGCCACGTGCGGTGAGTATCAGGACAGGGAAGGTCTGCCCGGCTTGCCGCCATTTTCTGAGAATCGACAAACCGTCCATACCCGGGAGACCGAGATCGAGAACGATCGCCGCGTAGGGCTCGGTATCTCCCTTGAACCAGGCCTCTTCACCGTCGCTTTCATGATCGACTACGTACCCGGCAGCAGTGAGCGAAGCGCTCACAGCTTCGGCCGTCTTGTCGTCGTCCTCTACTACGAGAATTCGCACTAGTCCTCCTCCATTGAGAGAATTGTGCCAG
>JBDNAP010000009.1:0-5771 GCA_039768325.1 Thiogranum sp. | reverse complement strand
TGAATAAAACCCGAATACCTGTCATAGGTTTTGCAGCCTACAGCGGGACCGGCAAGACAACACTGCTGAAAGAGATCATTCCTTTGCTGCGTGGCAAGGGTATTCGCGTCGGCGTCATCAAACATGCACATCATTCGTTTGACATCGATACACCCGGGAAGGATAGCTATGAGCTGCGCATGGCCGGCGCATCGCAGACGCTTGTCGCCTCCAAGCAACGCGAAGCGCTGGTTGTGGAGAAGCAATGTGAAAGAGAGGCACAGCTCAATCAGCTACTCGAAAAGCTCGATCAGGACTCCTTGGACATGATTCTGGTGGAAGGATTCAAGGACGAGGCCTTTGCCAAGATAGAACTTTACCGGGAGGGGGTGGGAAAACCGCCTTTCTACCCGCAGGACACCGATATTATTGCTGTAGCGACGGATTGTGAATTGCCGGTAGCCACAGATCTGCCGGTCATGAATATCAATGCCGCTGATCAGATTGTTGATTTCCTTTGCCGCAGATTCCGCCTAGTCCAGATCCCTGATGTAGCGAAATAGTGCCCGGCTGGACCTGGGTGGTTTGTTTTCCGCCTGTTCCTTTTTAGCCTGGCGGATCAGCTGACGCAGATGCTGGCGATCTGCCTGCGCGTGCAGTTGCAGAAATGCCCCGACCGCGGCATCGCCTTCCTCTATCAGGCGATCCCGCCAGCCTTCGTGTTCATGGTGTCTCTGTGCCTGCTGGCGGGCTTTTACCTGCTGCTGCCGGAAATATTGTTGAATCGGTTCCGGGTCGATGTCCCGCATCAGTTTGCCGATGGACTGCAACTGTCGCTTGCGGGCGCCGCGTGAGTGCAGGCGTTTGGCCTCTCTCAGCGCCGACACCAGATCTTCCACAAGTCCCAGTGAGGCCCACTCGGATTCCGGAATATCCAGCAGATCGGTCCCCAGCTTTTGTAAGGCGTGGGCATCACGTTTGAGCCGGGATTTACTGGGTGCCGCTTCCTGCGGGTCGATTTCGTCTTGCATACCAGTACTCCTTCCACCTGATATTGACGGGTTCAGCGATGCGATAAGCGGTCAGCTGCTAGGCGCTTGCCCGCCGGGGTAGCCATTCTACCTCAAGGGCAAGCAACACCGCAGATGACCGCTTATCGCCTTGCCCGGAGGGAGCCACACAGCAACGTCATTGCCGCGTTGCGACTCTTGACAAGGGTCTCCTGCCATTGCCGGCGAGCCGCGCCTTGCACTGACGTTGCTGTATGGCTCTGAATCCGCCAATATCAGGTGGAAGGAGTACTACATTTTCGATCAGTTTGGCTTGCAGGTATTATGGTGTAAACGACTTGATTAATGCCAATCAAAACCATGAGCAGACTGCAGGAATACCGGGTTGAATGTTATCTGATGGAGTTAGCCGATGCGCAAGGTATTAACGATGCTGTCTGGTCACAATACCAGAGCGTCCGCGATGATCCGGATTTGCGGCGCACTCATCACTTCGAAGGACGATACGAAAACATCTATGTCGGGGAACAGCAGATTCCCGCCTTGAAGCCGGTACTGCAGGCGGCAGGAGAGGGTGCGGCCCGCTTTCTGCATCAAAAGGACATCAGTCTGTCGGTCGGTTTCTGGATCAATGACATGGGACCCGGCCATGTGACCGTGCCGCACACTCATGATGAGGATGATGAGCTGGTGTCCGCGGTGTATTACGTCAGGGTGCCGGAAAATTCCGGGGACCTGGTGTTGACCCGGGGGGCGGCCAGTACGCGGATTACAGCCAGGCAGGGCATGTTTGTTTTCTTTGCGCCCGATGTGATGCACGAAGTCACCGAAAACAGAAGCGGTACGACGCGCTTGTCGATTGGCATGAATTTCGGAATAAGAAGCGCTTAGGGTCAAATAGAAAATGCCTGGTAAAACGCTGTTTTCAGTGATTGAGTCACCGGCGCACCCGAATTTTACGGCACTGTACAGGCGTCTCGAAGTGAATGAAGTGAAGTTCAACTCCATGAGAAAAGTCATTGCCGAGTTGAAAAGACAGCAGCCGGATTTTATCGTCGCCGAATTTTCTTATGGCTACAGCAACAACTATGCCGGCGTGAATATCAGCAACCTGGATGTGATGTTAGCCAGTTTGCGTAAGTATGCGCCGCAGGCACGGGTTATCGTTTTGGTGGATAAGGCTGAACAGCGATATGTCAGCAAGCTGGCTGCACTTTTTCCTCTCTATGCGGTATTGCAGTTCCCGGTCCAGGAGCAACAGATTGAACTATTGCTGACCGGGACATGACAATTTCACAGTTTATCGCCTCGCCCTGGCCGGTGGCGGCGCTGTTTTTTCTTATTGCCTATACCTACTCAGGCGTGGGTCTCGGCGGGGGGGCTGCCTATACCGCTTTAATGGCGATAGTGGGATTCAACAATCTGACCATCCCGATGATTTCGCTGCTGCTGAATCTGATCGTGACCTCGGTAGGCAGCGTTAACTTTATAAGATACCGGCATGTGCGGCTCAGCCTGCTGCTGCCGTTCCTGGTGTCATCTATACCCATGGCCTATCTGGGGGGCAGCATTCAATTGCCCACGGAGGTGTTCTACTGGATGCTCCTGTTGTCGCTCATCTTTGTCGCGCTTCGACTGTTTATCTGGAAAGACACCTCATTTACGCTGGATCTGGGTGCTGGTTGGAGACTCACTGTTGCGCTGGTCGCTGGCGCGGTGCTGGGACTGGTGGCAGGGATAGTCGGCATTGGTGGTGGTATCTATTTGGTGCCGCTGATAATCATCCTGGGTTTGGGGACGACAAAGGAAGCGGCGGCCTGCGGTGCCGTTTTTATCTGGTTCAATTCACTATCCGGCCTGGCAGCCAGACTTCAGTACAATGCGATTGATTTGCACGAGTATGTACCGCTCATCGTTGCGGTTTTTCTCGGCGGTGCGCTGGGTTCCTTTATGGGCGCCGGAAGATACTCGGCGCAGACCATGGAAAGGGTGCTGGGTGTGCTGGTTATCGTGGCGATCGTCCTCCTGCTCAGAAAGGTGTTGCCCGGTTTATAACAGATACCAGGTTCCCAGTCCCAGAAAGGCCATGAAACCGACAACATCGGTAACCGTGGTGAGAAGGACGCTGCCCGCCAGGGCGGGATCAATACCCACGCGTTTCAGCGCGAGTGGGATGCTGAATCCCGCCAGCGCCGCACACACCAGGTTGATCATCAGAGCCGCTGCGATGATCAAGCCGATGTCGGTGTTCTGAAACCAGGCCGCGGTGATCCCGGCAACCACCACAGACCAGCTCAGGCTGTTCATGATGCTGACAAGAATTTCCTTTTTCATCAATGCCCTGGCATTGGTTGGGCCGACCTGTCCGAGGGCCAGTCCGCGTATCATGATGGTCAGTGTCTGGCTTCCCGCGATGCCGCCCATACTGGCGACAATGGGCATGAGGATGGCCAGGGCAACGACTTTTTCCAGGGTGGATTCGTACAGGCCAATGACCCAGGAAGCCAGAAAGGCGGTTGCCAGGTTGATCCCCAGCCAGACGGCGCGGCGCCGGGCGCTGAGCATTGCCGGTGCGAAGATATCGTTCTCTTCGTCCAGACCCGCCATGCTCATCAGCGAGTGATCCGCTTCGTCGCGAATAACATCAACCACGTCATCGATAGTAATACGACCGAGCAGTTTGCCTGTTTCGTCAACCACCGGTGCAGAGACCAGGTCACGGTCCTCGAACAGGCGGGCAACGGCATCATCTGCCATGGATGCCGGGATACCGTCTACAGCACGGTCCATGACATCCGCAACGCTGGCGTCCGGATCGCTGGTCAACAGCGTTGCCAGGGATAACAATCCCTGATAGTGGTCAAAACGGTCAACTACCATCAGGTTATCGGTAAGGTCCGGGATCTCGCCACGCAGGCGCAAGTAGCGCAACACCACGTCCAGTGTGACGTTGGCGCGTACCGTCACTATGTCCAGATCCATCAGGCCGCCGGCGGTATCTTCCGGGTAGGAGAGCACGGTTTCCAGCCGCTGACGGTTCTGCTTGTCCATGGAGTGCAATAATTCATGGGTAACCGCGCCGGGAAGGTCCTGTACGAGGTCGGCGAGGTCGTCGGTATGCAGCCCTTCGGTTATGGCCACCAGCTGAGCGGTTTCCATTTCCTCGATGAGCCCGGCACGCACGTCATCGTTAACTTCGATGAGCGCCTCACCCTTGTCTTCTGCGTCGACCAACTCCCAGAGGATTTCGCGGGGTCCGTGCGGAAGGGACTGTAGCAGGTCGCCGATTTCGGCGGGATGCAGGCTGGCCAGCAGTTGTCGAATCTGACTGGCGGTGCCGCTGCGCAGCGCCGCGGACAGCGTTTCCAGTCTTTGTTGTGTGCTTTTCTGGTCGTCTGATTCAGACATGACGGACACTCAGGTGTAGATTCGGGCAGAGTGTAACAGCCCGATATCGGCGGTGTTACATTTCGTTGAGAATCACCAGCAGTTTGCTGATTTTTGCCGGATCGTCGTTATCCAGGATGTCCTTAACTACCGGTGTGAGCTGTGTCATCAGGCTATTATGAATCACATTTTTGACTTCCAGCAAAGAGGTGGGAGGTGCAGAGAAGTCGCTCAGGCCCATACCCAGTAACAGTCGGGTATAGCGTGGATCACCGGCCATTTCACCGCACATGGATACAGGTACATCATGCTGCCGTCCGGCATCGATAACCATCTTGATCAGTCGCAGTACGGCCGGATGCAGAGGATCGTAGAGGTAAGTGACTTCATCGTCGATTCTGTCGATGGCCAGTGTGTACTGAATAAGATCGTTGGTGCCGATCGACAGGAAGTCCAGTTTGCGGGCAAACAGTGCGGCGGACAGGGCCGCCGCCGGTACCTCGATCATGCCCCCGATGGGTATGTTGCGGTCAAATGCCAGGCGTTCGCGATGCAATTCCTCTTTTACCTCCTCGATGAGCGTCAGCACTTCAGTCAGTTCCTGCGCGCTGGACAGCATGGGAATCATCATGCTGACCGGGCCCTTGGCGGAAGCACGCAGGATGGCGCGGAGCTGGGGACGGAACAGGTCGGCATATTTCAGGCACAGCCGGATTGCACGCAGCCCCAGCGCCGGGTTGGGTGATATATGCTCACTTGGCGGTTCAGCACCGCACTCCTTGTCCGAACCGAGATCCAGGGTCCGGATCGTGATGGGTAAGCCTTTAAGTGTTTTTACCACCGAGAGGTATTGGTTCAGTTGTTCTTCTTCGCCCGGGATATCACTGCGGTTCATGAACAGGAACTCTGAACGATACAGACCAATCCCCTCGGCACCGGCACGACGTGCGGCCAGTACATCCTCATGCAATTCCACATTGGCCAGCAAGCGGATGCGGGTACCATCCAGGGTGACCGCGGGTTTGTCCTTGAGACCCTGGAGTTCGCTACGGCGCTTTTGTTGCTGGCGCTGCTGGCGGCGATATTGTTTGAGTGTTTTGTCGTCAAACTCGGTCAGCAATACACCGCGGGCACCATCCAGGATGACGGCATCGCCGTCATGGACCTGCTGCGGTGTGACGTGGGTGCCGACAATCGCTGGAAGCCCGAGGCTGCGCGCAAGTATCGCAGTGTGAGACAGCGGGCCGCCGGATTCAGTGACAAAACCGGCGATACCCTGATGGTGCAGAAGGACGGTCTCTGCGGGTGTCAGATCGTGTGCAACAACAATGGAGTCGCGCAGCTGCTTGCTATGCTGTGGATCAGGGCGTGTGTTCTCGCCGAGCAGAATGCGTT
>JBDNAP010000595.1:0-2570 GCA_039768325.1 Thiogranum sp. | reverse complement strand
TGGCGGCAATCGGGGTGCCTTCTGGATAGCGGAACGCCATGCTGCCGAATATGCCGGTTTCGGCCGCTTCGTCATTGATGACACCGGAGCAGAGAATTCAGCAACTGGACAAGCTGGCGGCCGGCGGTTTCATTACGCCGGCCGAGTACAAGGCCAAGAAGAAGGCGATACTGGACAGTCTGTAAAGCAGGCCACATGGCCGCGGGCCGGCTATACTATGGTTATGGAAATTCCGGGGAGGTTGATCCCTGCGGGGAGCCACTCACGGGTTTACCCGGTGCTCCTGCATTAACAAAACCAATCAATGGGGTAGCACCGATGGGTGATATTAGCGGTCACGTCTGTCCGTGTTTCTGGGCTATGATCTTCCGTGCGTTCATCATCCGCCTTGTTCGCGCTAAAAGCGTCCTGCTCGTCGTGGGCGCGCTGGGTTTATGCGGCTGCGCCGCAGTCGGGCCGCAATCCATCACGGCCGGGCGGGGGAGCTATACCGAAGTGATCAACCGTACGGAGGACGAGCAGACCCTGAACATGCTGGTGCGACTGCGTTACGACGAGACCTTCGGATTGATGTCGGTGGCCAGCGTCACGGCGAATCTTCAATTCAGCGCCCAGGCAGCGGCGAACATCGGCATCGGCGACAGCGACAACTACGCCGGCAACCTGATTCCGCTGTCGGCCGGCGTCGCCTACGAGGAGAACCCCACCATATCCTATGTACCGCTGAGTGGTGAGAAATTCACACGGCGCATGCTGTCCCCCGTCTCGGTAGACGAGTGGCTTCTCATCGGCAGCGGGGCCAGTCACCCGGGCCGTGTGTTCTCGCTGGCGGTCCGCCACGTCAACGGGCTGCGAAACCCGCTGTTCGGCGAGGCATCACCCTCACCGGCGTTCGCACGCTTCATCGAGCTGTATGATCAATTGCGGCTCGCTGGCGTGCTGGACATCCTTGCAGGTCCCAAGAGCAAGACCGGGCCGGAATACTTCTGGTACATACACGACTACCAGAAGGGGCACGGCGACAGCGTCCGCGAGCTCCTCGGTCTGATCGGTATCGAGGTGAAGCCCGATGTATCACCGATCATCCTGCCGTTTCGCGAGGCGGTCGGCAGTTCCGGCGCTGCGATTCACGTGCAGACGCGATCGGCCTTAGATGTCCTTCGCGTGTTCGGGGCCGGTATCGAGATCCCTCCGGCCCACCTCGAGGCCGGCATCGTCGAACCGCGCAGCTCGGCTATCCGATTAATCACCATCCGTTCCTCCCAGAAGCGTCCAGAGAACGCCACCGTGCGGATTCGCTTCCGCGATTGGTGGTTCTACATCGACGCCACCGACACGCAGAGCAAGCAGGTCTTCATGTTCCTGCAGACCTTCATCGGCATGCGTCTGGCGGACCCGGGGGCGGCCCAGCAGGCGCCGCTCATCACTATCCCGGTGAAGTGATCGAGCTGTCGTTTCAGTTAAAAAGTTCTGTGCTTGTGTTTTATGCTTCGTGCTGCGGAATCAAAACAGCGGGGGTAGCGGTCAGGATGAGTTCAGGCGACCTGGTCAACCCATGATAAGGTGCGCTAGTAGATGTTAAATTGCGGCTATGGCGGGTGTTAGCAGCGGTTTCTCCAAACTAAATATGCTGGTAGAATAGCCCGTTCGGAGCACTACCCAGCAGCGGTCGCTAGACGCGGAGCGGTTACCGGGACCGTTGTGAAGAATTCGGGTTGAATCCATCAGGCAGAATTTTCGATCAGACAGCCAATAGTCAGTCTGAGGACAGAGGGTCAATGGAAAAGAGCAATACGTGGGGTCAGCACCTGATCCTTGATATGGCGGACTGTAATGAAAATATCTCCCGAAAAGAGAGTCTGCGCAGTTTTGTGACGGAGCTGGTGGATGCCATCGACATGGTGGCCTACGGGGAGCCTATCGTTGAGCACTTTGCCACCCACAGCCAGGAGGCTGCCGGCTACTCGTTGGTCCAGTTGATCGAGACATCGGCTATCAGCGCCCATTTCAGTGATCACAACCGGGACGTATACCTGGATGTCTTTTCCTGCAAACCGTTTGATAACGATATTGTTGTACAGGTGGCGGATAAGTACTTTGAGCCAAAAAATATTTATATGCTCTCCCTGGGGCGTGAAGCGAAACGCCCTGTGCAGCCACCATTTACCCAGCTGAGGTAGTGCGCTATACACGGATCGTGAATTCAGTGGAAACGCCGTATTACCTGATCGATGAAAACCGCCTGCTGGACAACCTGAAAAAAATCCAGTTTGTCAGAAATCATGGCAATGCCCGATCTGTTCTGGCATTGAAGTGCTTTTCCACCTGGTCGCTGTTCGGTCTCATACGTCAATACATGGATGGTACGACCGGTAGTTCCCTGTATGAAGCCCGACTGGGTTATGAGACGTTCGGTAAAGAAGTCCATGCCTACAGCGTGGCATTCGATGAAGCCGAGATACAACAGCTGAGATCTTTTTCCAGCAAGATTATATTCAATTCCATTTCCCAGCTACAGCGATTCCATCCGCTTGTCAGACAGCAGGTACCCTATCCCGAGCTGGGATTGC
>JBDNAP010000112.1:0-6503 GCA_039768325.1 Thiogranum sp. | reverse complement strand
TTCAGGTCGTGTCCGCAATGAGGCCAGGCTCCAGGGAGTCGTGGTTGCGGGGTGTTTCCCTGCTGGGATTTCTGGTCGTCTGGCAGATGGCTGCCCTGGCTGTAAACAAACCGCTACTGCCGGCCCCTACCGTTGTGCTGTCAACGATGTGGAGCGATCTTACCGAGGGCAGCCTGCTCTATCATCTGGGGATCACGCTGGCCCGCGTCGCCGTCAGCTTCCTGATTGCAATGGCGCTGGGAACCGCCCTGGGTATCGTCATGGGCCGCTACCGGGACGTTGATGCAGCCCTGGACAGTCTGCTGGTGCTGGCCTTGAACATCCCGGCCCTGGTTACCATCATCCTCTGTTATATCTGGTTCGGGCTCACGGAGACAGCGGCGGTAACGGCGGTGGCGCTGAACAAGATTCCGACCGTTGTGGTGACCGTGCGGGAAGGGGCCCGGGCGGTGGACCGGCGACTCATGGAAGTGGCGGGTGTCTATCGCGTTTCGATGTGGCGCACCTTTGTCCAGGTTTACCTGCCACAACTTTACCCATACCTGATGGCGGCGGCCCGCAGTGGCTTGGCGCTGATCTGGAAAATTGTGCTGGTGGTCGAACTGCTGGGGCGCAGTAACGGGGTCGGTTTTCAACTCGGGACTTTCTTCCAGTTTTTCGACATCACCGGCATCCTGGCCTATACGTTTGCGTTTGCCGCGGTGGTGCTGGTTGTAGAGGCAACGCTGATGCGGCCTCTGGAACGGCGCCTGACGAGGTGGCGTGCGTGAAGAACCCGCTGCACGTCAACATCCGGCGCAAAATATTTGCGGGCGCAGACTCGGTGGCGGTAGAGGGTCTGGAGCTTACCGCTTTGCCGGGAGAATTTGTGGCTATTGTGGGACCGTCGGGAGCCGGTAAGAGCACCCTGCTTAACATTGTCGCCGGTCTGGATCGGGAGATGGACGGTGATGTACAGATGGATGGCCGGCCGCTGCATGCGGACGGGCTGATAACAGCGCGTATCGGCTTCGTATTTCAGGAGCCCCGTCTCATGCCGTGGTTGACGGTGAAGGAGAATCTGATGCTGGTGATGGACAAGCGTACCGACAGCGTGGAACAGGTCCGGCACCTGTTGCGCGAGGTAGGACTTGCCGACATCGAACAATCCTTTCCCAATCAGCTCTCCGGTGGTATGCAGCGGCGTGTCTCGCTGGTGCGGGCATTTGCCATGCGGCCGGAATTACTGCTGATGGATGAACCCTTTCTATCTCTGGACGCGCCCACCGCCGCGCGCCTGCGCAGATTATTGCTGACCCTGTGGGGAGAGTTCCACCCGACTGTATTGTTCGTGACCCATTACCTGCGCGAAGCACTGGCGCTCGCTGATCGGTTGCTGTTTTTATCCAGTAGTCCGGGCCGAGTGGTGCTGGAAGTCCCGGTGCAACTGCCACGACCGCGGGACCTGGAGGACGCCGGTATCGGCGAACTACACGATCGACTGCTGGTTCAGTATCCCGACCTGCTGTCCGGGTTGGCAGAGGAGAAGCCGTCAGCATCGGACATTCCCGATTTCGAAAATCGCCAAACTAACTGAGACAATACGCGAGTGGATACGACGAATATAGCGACGACGCCCAAGGTGCTGGAGGTGGATCAGGTCAGCAAGTCCTACGCCAGCCGCAAGGCCCTGGACAGTGTGAACCTGTCGGTGGCGGCGGGCGAGTTCGTGGCATTGCTTGGACCCAACGGTGCCGGCAAGACGACCCTGTTCCAGCTGACCAGTGGTCTGTTCGTGGCGGATGGCGGGCGCATACTGATTGAAGATCGGGATATGCGCAGGGAATCGGTGTCAGCCCTGGCCGGCGTCGGCATTGTGTTCCAACAACCCACGCTGGATCTGGATCTCAGCGTGCGCGCCAACCTGCGCTTTCATGCCCGTCTCCATGGTATGGAGACAGTTCGTGCCAGGCGTCGGATGCAGGAGGAACTGGAACGCCTCGATCTGCAGGACCGATCCGATGATGTGTGTCGTTCCCTGAGCGGGGGTATAAGGCGCAGGGTGGAACTCGCCCGTGCCTTGCTGCACGAGCCGCGGCTGCTATTGATGGATGAGGCAACCGTCGGACTCGACCCCGCGTCACGGCGTGGACTGCTAGACTATGTACGTGGACTCTGTGATTCACGCCATCTGGGCGTGCTCTGGGCGACCCACCTGGTTGACGAAGCAGAGTGTGCCAGTCGCGTGGTCGTCCTGCACCGCGGCCGTCTGCTGTGCGAGGGCAGGCCACAGGATCTGCTGCAGCAGACCGGTGCCAGTGATCTTTCAGGGGCCTTTCTTGAACTGACCGGGAAGTCAAATGAACCCCGAGAGGAGAATAATTGATGTACAGGAAAGCAAAATGTTGTTCAGGCGGTTGCCTGTATATTGGGATGCTCTGCCAGTTGTTCACTGCTCCGCTGCTGGCCAGGGATACCGGCTATCTGTTCGTAAGCAGTGAGAAGGATCATGTTGTCACGGTGCTGGATGGCGATTCCCATGAAAAGCTGACGGCGATCAAGACATCGGAAAGGCCACGAGGTCTGAAGTTCAACCTCGACAACACGCTGCTTTATGTCGCCTGCGGGGATGGTGATTCAATTGACATTATCGATGTCGCCAAGCTCGAGGTTGTCGAGCAACTCGATGTTGGCGAGGATCCGGAACGTTTCGATCTCAGTCCCGATGGGCGCTACCTCTACGCGTCCAACGAGGACGATGGGCTGCTTACGGTATTCGACCTGGAGAAGAAGAAGACAGTAGCCGAGATCGAGGTGGGTGACGAACCGGAGGGTGTGATGGCAAGTCCTGATGGGCGCACTGTCTATGTGTCTTCCGAAGTGGCTAACATGGTGCACGTCGTGGATGTCGCAACCAATGCGGTGAAAGCCAATGTGCTGGTGGGTAACCGTCCGCGCCGCTTCGCCTTGACCGCCGATGGAAAGGAAGTCTGGATAAGCAGCGAACTGGCCGGCAACGTTTCCGTGATCGACACGGACAATCACCGGGTCATCGACGAGGTCAACTTTGAGCCAAAGGGTTTCCGGCCGGAAGACGTGACGCCGGTCGGCCTCGTCATGACCCGCGATGGCAGCACTGCCTATGTTACCCTCGGTAGCGCGAATCACGTGGCGGTGGTGGATGTGGCAAGCCGCAAGGTATTGGACTATGTGCTGGTGGGGCAGCGGCCGTGGGGTGCGACCCTGAGCCGGGACGAGAAGACGCTGTACGTCACCAATGGCAAGAGTGATGACCTGTCCATCATCGATACCGCAAGCCGCAAGGTGAAGCGCTCCGTGCCGGTGGGACGTGTGCCCTACACGGTGGTGGTGGACGACTAGATGCGTTACCGCTTCAGGTTTATCTTCGTCTGCGCATGCGTATGGCTGGCGCTTGGCGTCAGCCATGCGGCGGACCAGGTCGTCGACATCGCTTACCTGGAACTGGACGACGACCCGCGCTACCGCGAGAAACAGATGCAGGCACGCTATCCGGGACAACCCTGGGGCCGGCCTTATGCCGGCGCGGAGGTTGCCCTCAAGGAAGCCCGCTTTGCCGGATCGGCCGTGGGCGTTGAATTCCGCTTGAGCCGTCACAGTGAAGCCGATGTGCAAGCCACCACCGCGACTATTGAACGTCTGGCAGAGAAGGGGGTGAAATACTTTCTACTCGATCTACCCGGCGATGCAGTGGCTGAAATAGCACGCCGTACCCGGGGCCGGGAGTTGCTGCTTTTTAACCTGTCAGCACTGGACGATTCATTGCGACAAGCCGGGTGTCAGGCGCAGCTCCTGCACCTGGCGCCCAGTCACGCCATGCTTGCGGACGCCCTGGCGCAGTTCCTGGTTGCCCGCAAGTGGCGCGAGGTGCTGGTTCTGAAAGGACCAAACGCCGGGGATGCAGCGCTGCTCGCTGCGTTCCAGCGCTCGGCACGCCGTTTCGGGTTGAAGATAGAGGAGGTCAGGTCATTTGTACCCGGGCGTGACCCACGCCAGCGCAGCCGCAATAACGTGGCCCTGCTCACCGCCGGTGCCGATTACGATGTGGTGTTCGTGGCCGACGCCAATGGCGAGTTTGCGCGTGATGTGCCTTATCAGATTCAAAAACCGCGCCCGGTGGTTGGCTCGGCGGGCCTGGTCCCTGACTGGTGGCACTGGGCCTGGGAACGCCATGGTGCGCCACAACTGAATGGACGCTTCCTGAAACGAAGCAAGCGTCCGATGACGGGCTATGACTGGTCTGCGTGGATTGGTGTCAAAGCGGTGGTGGAATCCGTAGTACGCACGCAGGGTGGGGATTTCCAGAAGGTGCGGACTTACATGTTGAGCGATGAGCTGATACTGGATGGCTTCAAGGGCAACCGGCTCGCCTTCCGGTCCTGGGACCACCAGCTCCGCCAACCCTTGTTTTTAACGACACTTAACTGGGTCGTTGCGCGGGCACCGCTGGAAGGCTTCCTGCACCAGAGCAATAACCTTGACTCGCTGGGCTTTGACAAGCAAGACAGCCAGTGCGGATTCTGACTGCAACGACTTGCCGAGAGAAACAGGCATGACACTGAACCATGGCTTTCAAGCCCTCGTGGCCGTCTCCAACCGCGAAGTGACCAAGTTTCTACAGCAACGCGGCCGCCTGTTTTCCGCCCTGGTACGGCCAAGTTTATGGTTGATTGTCTTTGCCACCGGCTTCCAGAATGTCTTCGGCGTATCTATCATCCCGCCCTACGAAACCTATATAGAATATGAGGTGTACATCGTGCCCGGACTGCTGGGTATGGTGTTGCTGTTCAATGGCATGCAATCCTCGCTGGCCATGGTATACGATCGGGAGATGGGCATCATGCGGTTGTTGCTCACCGCCCCCCTGCCGCGTTGGTATCTCCTGCTGTGTAAACTGATCGCCGGGACGCTGCTGTCGGTGTTACAGGCCTATGCTTTCCTGGCGGTGTGCGCTGCGTTTGACGTCGACATTCCGTGGAGCGGATGGTTGTACGTTCTGCCGGCATTGATCCTGTCAGGCATGATGCTGGGTGCTGTCGGTTTACTGTTGTCGGTGTACATCAGGCAACTGGAAAACTTCGCCGGCACCATGAATTTTGTAATTTTCCCCATGTTTTTCATTTCCTCTGCGCTCTACCCCTTATGGAAACTGCAGGAATCGGGCGCCGAAGTCGTCTATCAACTCGCCCGTGTGAATCCCTTTACCCACGTTGTGCAACTGATTCGTTACGCCCTGTATGGACAGTTCGATGCCACCGCTTTTGCCGTGGTGCTGGCCAGCCTGCTGCTGTGTTTTGGGTTTGCGGTAGTGGGGTACGACCCGCAGCGTGGTCTGCTACGACGGGTTCAGCGGCCCGCCTGACAATGGGTATGCCGTGATCTCCGCTTAAACCGAGTTTAGCGATGCGGCAACTCTATCCAGCGATTGAACCGTTTGCCAGGGGCTATCTGGATGTTGGCGGACCGCAGCGTTTGTATTACGAGCAAAGCGGTAATCCGCAAGGTATCGCGGTGGTGTGCCTGCACGGCGGGCCGGGTTCCGGTTGTGCACCCTGGCAGCGTCGTTTTTTTGATCCCGAGCGTTTCCATATCATTCTGTATGACCAGCGTGGAGCGGGAAAATCGCAACCGCAAGCCTGTCTCGAGTTCAATACTACGGAGACCCTGCTGGCGGACCTGGAAGTGCTGCGGCACCGCCTTGGCCTGGCGCGCTGGATTGTGTTCGGTGGTTCCTGGGGGGCAACGCTGGCACTCCTGTATGCACAGCGTTGCCCGCAGCCGGTGATCGGGCTGGTGCTGCGCGGTGTGTTCCTGGCGCGGCGGCGGGATCGGACGTGGTTTTTCGATTCCGACGGCGTGGCGAGACTGTTCCCGGAGGCCTATGGGGCGTTTCTTGGAGCACTGAACACCTATGAGCGCAACGACCCGGTGACGGCTTATTACCGGCGTCTGGCCGGTCATGACCCGGGTGCCCGGCACGCGGCGGCATTGGCCTGGCATGCCTGGGAAGATGCGATAGTCAGTCACAACCTGGAAACAGACGGCAAGGCGAGTGGGCCGGAGCCTGATGTGCTGGCCATGCGTGCAAGCATCGCCTGCCATTATGCCCGCCATGATTACTTCCTCGGTGAAGACGGCGCGCTGGCCGATATTGAACGTCTGGCTGAGGTGCCGGGCGTTATTGTCCACGGTCGACGCGACCTGGTGTGTCCCCTGGAGAGTGCCGTGAGCCTGCATCAGGCCTGGCCTGCTTCGGCGCTGGTCGTGCTTGATAACTGCGGCCATCCGGCGGCGGAACCGGCGATGCAGGATGCTTTAATTAGTGCAGTGGAGGAATTGCTGGAACGCGCAGGGGCAGGACCATAGGTCCCCCGATCAACGCCGCCGCAGTGAATCGGGCCGGATCCGAAGGCTGCCGCCCTGCGTGTGCTGTGTCAGTCGGTGCAGATCCAGCCGTTTTCACGCGCGGCGCTGAGCAGGTTCAC
>JBDNAP010000594.1:0-2636 GCA_039768325.1 Thiogranum sp. | reverse complement strand
TTGCGGCGCGGCGTCGAGTCGATCCGTTACCGCGGAGATGTGCGCCAGGCCAACCAGCTGGAGAAGTGGCTGGAGGCCTTAATGGCTAAATATCAGGATCACATCCTCGATATCAACCAGGACATCGCACAGCTTTGGGGACGGCTCCGGGCTCCTCATCCAGAAAATGCTTTGGATAAGCAAATTGCCGCAACGGCGCTGATTTATGAATTGACGGTTGTCACACGTAACCACAAGGATTTCGTTAAAACAGGTGTTCGTGTGCTGAACCCATTCGCAGAGTAGGTATTGTATCCAGGGTGTTCGTCCTGCAATCACACCCATACGCCTACGCTCACCCTGCAACTGAATTTGTACCCCGCATGGTGCAAATATTCGAACGAACCGTATGAGGCGTCATCGGTGTCTTCGGAAATAGGTCACTCCGTTTAAAGATACCGTGCGTGACTTTTGACGGGATCAGTCATGCATTGTCCTGCATTGTGGTGCAACGTGAGCAACGGGCGCCCCCACAAGTGCTTGATATTTAAAGAGCGGTAGCTGCAGAGGCTGGCTCATAACCCGAAGGTCGTTGGTTCAAATCCAGCCCCCGCTACCAATATTAAAGCAGTACAAATAACAGGTTAGAGGCGCATGCCCTAACCTGTTTTTCGTTTCAGAATTGTCAGTGACGGGATTTTGCGGGGGAAGAACCCGACGGTCAGAGGTTCGAGCCGAGGAGCGCAAAGCGCGACGACATGCGAATCGCCTCTTCACGGCCACGTAGCCAGTGGGGTTCGAATTTGTCGATCTTGCAGGGTGCAGTATGATTTTGCGGCCCAATCATATGCAAAACTCTTGCTCTTCTGTAGACTTTCGCTTATAGACGGGGAATGGCTTCTCTTGATCACTATCTCGATGAACTACTTTCCCGTGGCCGAGTCTGTTTCTCTCGCGAAGAGGCACTAGAGGCGCCCGGCCTGAATACGGCGGCATTCATTGCTGCCGCCAGTCGTTTGGCCAGGAAGCGCCGACTGGCGTCTCCCCGGCGTGGTTTCTACCTGATTCTGCGACCGGAGGATAGGGTAGCCGGGGCGCCTGACCCGGTTCGCTGGATCGACCCCATGATGAAATATCTAAGCCTCGACTATCGAATCTCTTTATTGCGGGCGGCCGCTTTCCATGGTTCCTCGCACCAGGTGGCTATGGTGAGACGTGCGGACTGACCATGAGTCTGGATTTCAACACACTTGATTTGTTGCGCCAGAATCATCCCGCGTGGCGGCTCTTGAGCTCACCTCATGCCCCACTGGTCACGAGTTTTCTGCATCGGGTTTTCATCAAGCCCAATGAGCGGGTGATTGCGCAGGCCGACCTGGTGGAGAAACTGGAAGATGATTTATTCGCATTGCGTGAGCGTCTAGGCGCCGAGGCCTTTCCCAAAGCTGCGCTGAGCTATCTCAATGACTGGGCCGGCAACGACAAGGGCTGGCTGCGCAAGTTCTACCGTCAGGATTCGGACGAGCCGTATTTCGACCTGACGCCGGCCACGGAAAAGGCCATTGCCTGGCTTGGTACCTTGACCGAACGCGCCTTTGTCGGAACTGAGTCGCGGCTGTTGACGCTGTTTGAATTGCTGAAGCAGATCAATGCCGGCAGCGAGGCCAACCCGGAGGCACGCATCATTGAACTGAAGAAGCGCCGCGACGAGATCGATGCCGAGATTGCCGCTGTGCGCGACGGTCATATGCCGCTACTGGACGACTCCGCACTGAGGGACCGCTTCCAGCAGTTCATGGCGATTTCACGTGAGCTGCTGTCCGACTTTCGTGAAGTGGAGCATAATTTTAGGGTGCTGGATCGAGGGGTGCGAGAGCGCATCGCACTGTGGGAAGGGGGTAAGGGCGAGTTACTGGAGGATATTATGGGTGAGCGCGACGCCATCGCCAGTTCCGACCAGGGCCGCAGCTTTCGTGCCTTCTGGGACTTCTTGATGTCCAGTGTACGACAGGAGGAATTCAGCGATTTGTTGGAGCGGGCATTAGCGCTGCCGGCCGTAGCCGAACTCAAACCGGATGCCCGCACCCAGCGGGCGCATTATGATTGGCTTGAGGCCGGCGAGCATACTCAGCGGACGGTGGCTCAACTCTCGCAACAGCTGCGACGCTTTCTCGATGACCAGGCCTGGCTGGAGAACCGTCGAATCATGGATATCTTGCGGGGCATCGAGAGTAAGGCGCTGGGCGTACGGGCGACGCCACCGAGTGGCGAGCTTACCGCTATTGCCGATATTGGCGCGGACATCGTATTGCCGATGGAGCGGCCGTTGTACTCTCCGGCCCTGAAGTCGCGCATCGCCGATCGCGTACTGGAAGCAGGCGAGGTGGACATGGATGCCGCAGCGCTGTTTTCACAGGTGGTCGTTGACAAGGCGGAGTTATCGAGACATATCCGCCGCGCCCTGCAAGGCGCCCCGCAGGTCACCCTGCGTGAACTGTGTGAGCGATGGCCGCTACAACATGGCCTGGCCGAGCTGGTGGCTTATCTGGAGCTGGCGTGTGAGGGCTTCAAGGGTACGATTGATGAAGCAGCGGAGGACATCATAGTGTGGTGGGGCGAGGACCGTGACGGAGTGGAACAGACGAAACAGGCGCATC
>JBDNAP010000111.1:0-4497 GCA_039768325.1 Thiogranum sp. | reverse complement strand
CCGGTCTGCAGGCCAAACAAGGTCCCACGGTCGTAGACGAGGTTGAATTCGACATACCTGCCGCGTCGGTACATCTGGAAATCGCGCTCACGTTCTCCGTAGGAATGATCTTTACGTTTTTCTACGATGGGTACGTATGCGGGCACATAGTGATCACCGACGCTGCGCATGAATGCAAAGCTCTGCTCAAAACCCAGTTCATTGAAGTCATCAAAGAATAACCCACCGATACCTCGCGGTTCGTCACGGTGTTTCAGAAAAAAGTACTCGTCACACCATTTTTTAAAGCGGGGATAGACGTGCTCACCGAAGGGCTCACAGGCGTGTCGTGCAGTCTTATGCCAGTGCACGGCATCTTCAGCAAAGCCGTAATAGGGTGTCAGATCAAAACCGCCACCAAACCACCAGACCGGTTCTTCACCCTCCTTTTCAGCAATAAAGAAACGCACATTGGCGTGTGATGTCGGGATATAGGGGTTGCGAGGATGGATAACCAGCGAAACGCCCAGGGCCTGGAAGCTTCGTCCGGCCAGTTCCGGGCGGTGCGCAGTCGCGGATGCAGGAAGTTGTCTACCATGTACGTGAGAGTAGTTGATCCCGGCTTTTTCGAAAACAGCACCCTCTTCCAGAACGCGGGACCTTCCGCCTCCACCTTCCTCGCGCTCCCAGCTCGCCTCAATGAAAGATTTCTCTGCGTCGAGATTTTCCAGCGCCTGACAAATGCGGTTCTGCAGATCAAGCAGATAGTCCGAAACTGCTGCTACGTTTGGTGTGTTCATGTCTTTTCCATTAAACAGTTAGTACTTTATGTACAGTTTGCAGCTAAAATTCAAGCAGAGTATTGAACAGCACAGCAAAATACCTTTTGTGTCGTCTTCTGCATTGTCACCAAGTCATGCGTAAGTTAATCGACATAGGCGTGCAGGACACGCTGAATACCGGGGGGACACCGCAAGCTTATGTCGATTAACCTCCGTACTTTCTCGTATCTCGGACATGTAACGCACATTACCGGTGCATCAACCCCTGGCAATACCACGGACACTTGCCTCAGAACGCCGTCGTTACTAATGTCAGCGAATAGTCTGTCCCGAAGCCATGTCGCGTATTTGCGTAGTCTGTCTTTGCCCGCCCAGTGATCCGGGCAAAACAAAATCTATCCGGGTGCCGAACCGTAACCTGATGTCCAGCACAGATCGAGCTGGCCGTTGTCCGCTGGTATTTGCACTGGTGGAGACAATGGCACCGTCGAGAATATCGCACAGCTGGCGGACTAAGGGGTGTGCACTGACGCGCACAGCCAGCGTATCGTGTTCACCGTTCAACCAGCTCGGACAATCCCTCGCTGCTGGTAGCAGCCAGGTGGTCGGCCCGGGCCAGCTTTTGTCCAATTGCCGTGACCAGCTATCACTGATTCGCCCCAGCCAGGGTTCCAGTTGCCGCTGTTCTGAAGCAATCAGAATGAGGCCTTTTCGCCAGCAGCGTTTCTTTAAAGCAAGCAGGCGCTGGACTGCGTCCCGATTAGCGGGGTCACATCCAAGTCCGAATACCGCTTCGGTAGGATAGGCAATGACACCTCCCGAGCGTATCCAGCGTGCTGCGGTGTATAGTTGCCAGTGTGAGGGGCGTATCAAGCTTTTTCGCTATCCTCGGTAGTCTCCAGTTCGAAAGGCTCGACAAACTTGCATTCCTGTTGCGGGCAGACACGTTCGGTGCCGCGCTTCTTTGTGGTCTTTATAGTCAGGATAGGCCAGTTACAGTCCGGGCACGGACCGTCAACCGGTTCGTTCCATACCGCATAGTCACAGTCGGGGTAGGTCGAACAGGAATAGAAAATCTTGCCGCGCCGCGATTTGCGTTTGAGCATACTGCCCTTGTTGCACTTCGGACAGCTGACTCCGGTGTCGGTCGGTTTCTCAAGCGGCTCAATGTATTTACAGTTCGGGTAGGCCGAGCAGCCGATAAATTTGCCGTAACGGCCGCTGCGAATAATGAGCTGTGAATTGCATTCGGGACACTGGCGCCCTTCTACAATTTCCGGCTCGGCCTCTTCACCATCTTCGTCAAGATTGCGAGTGTAATCGCAGTCCGGGAATCCGCTGCAACCGACAAAGCGGCCACGCCGCCCAAGGCGGATGTTGAGTTTCTTGCCGCATTTCGGACAGTCTTCATCGAGTGCTTCGGTGGTGACTTCGGCACGGGAGACACTCTCTTCCTTGTCTTTGACCAGTTCTTTGAATGGGTACCAGAACTCTCGCATCAGCGGTACCCACTCTTTCTCACCACGGGAGACTTCGTCCAGCTCGTCTTCCAGGCGAGCGGTGAAGTCGTAGTCGACATAGCGGGTAAAGTGGTTGGTCAGAAACTTGCTCACAATGCGCCCCACGTCAGTCGGCTGGAAGCGCTTTTTCTCCAAAGTGACATACTCACGTTGTTGCAATGTAGAGATAATCGTTGCATACGTGGAGGGGCGGCCGATGCCGTGTTCTTCAAGGGTCTTGACCAGACTGGCTTCACTGTAACGCGGTGGTGGTTCGGTAAAGTGCTGTTCGGGACGTATCTTGATGAGCTGTACCTGATCGCCCTCTTCCATAGGTGGCAGCCGATTTTCGTCGGCGGAAGACTTCTTGGCGTCATCGACACCCTCTTCGTAGACCGCCATGAAACCGGGTTCGACTACAGTTGAACCGGTGGAGCGCAGGATATTGCCATCGCCCACAGCAAAATCGACACCGACTGTGTGGATAGTGGCATGGATCATCTGGCAAGCAACGGTACGTTTCCAGATCAGGTTGTAGAGTTTGTACTGATCGGCGGACAAGTGAGACTTAATGGTGTCAGGCAGGTTGAATGCCGAGGTCGGGCGAATGGCCTCGTGCGCTTCCTGGGCGTTTTTCGCCTTGGTCTTGAAGTGGCGTATCTGCGCGGGCAGTTTGTTTTCGCCGTAGCGCTCGCTGATCAGGCTGCGGATTTCATCCACGGCTTCATTAGCCAGGATCACCGAGTCGGTGCGCATATAGGTGATCAGGCCGACGGAACCTTCGCCGATATCGATGCCCTCGTACAATTGCTGGGCGACACTCATGGTGCGTTTGGTGGTAAAGCCCAGTTTGCGCGATGCCTCCTGCTGCAGCGTGGATGTGGTGAACGGCGCTGCCGGATTACGCTTGCGTTGTTTCTTCTCGATGTTGCTGACAGTCAGTCTGCCGTTGGCAGCGTCCATCAGTTCCTGTTCGGCGGCGTGCGCCTGTTTATCCTTGTTGATGGTGAACTGGCTGAGTTTCTTGCCATGGTGATGCGTCAGTCTGGCGGTGAATGCCTGTGCATCCTTTTCCAGATCGGCTTCGATGGTCCAGTATTCACGTGCCTTGAATTTTTCGATTTCCTCTTCGCGCTCGACGATCATGCGCAAGGCCGGACTCTGTACCCGGCCCGCAGAAAGTCCACGGCGAATTTTTTTCCATAATAGCGGCGACAGATTGAATCCAACCAGATAATCAAGAGCGCGGCGCGCCTGCTGGGCATTGATCATATCGATGGACAGTTCGCGCGGATGTTCGATGGCATCATTGATGGCGCGCTTGGTGATTTCGTGAAAAACTACCCGCCGGACACCCTTTTCTTTTAAAGCATTGCGGTCTTTAAGCAGTTCGTACAAATGCCATGATATCGCTTCACCCTCGCGATCCGGGTCAGTGGCGAGATACAGTTTGTCCGCTTTTTTCAAAGCTTTGGCGATGGCATCAACGTGCTTGGAGTTGCGTTCTATAACCTGATACTTCATGGTGAAATCAGCGTCTGGATTCACCGCACCTTCCTTGGGAACCAGGTCACGCACGTGGCCGTAGGAGGCGAGGACTTCAAAGTCCTTGCCCAGGTATTTCTTAATAGTTTTCGCCTTCGCTGGCGATTCAACAATAACCAGATTTTTACTCATGGGCTCTTATCGTTAAAAAGCCGCACGATAGTGCGGCCTGATTCGGATACTGATATTAACAGCGTTAGTGCAGGTAACCACCCGGCAGACTTTCAAAGACGAGATCCTCCATCCAGGCATAGGCGGCCTCTGCACCGGGCTGATTGAACAATACCATGAGGATGACCCATTTGAGCTGGCTGAGATCAAAGTCGTCTGTCTCCAGTGCCATGACTCGCTCGATGACACGTTCCCGCGCGTCAGGTGGCAGAATACCCATTTGTTCCAGGAACAGCAGGAATCCACGGCTTTCCGGGTCCAGTCGTTCACACTCAAGACCTGAATAGATGCGAATAGCATTCTCGGCCTGTGGTGCCTGCATCTGGTGCTGCTGTACGGACAGCCCCTCCAGCCATTCAAACGCCTGATTGATGTCGTTGGAGGGAAACCCGGCTTCCATCAATTCGCTGTGCAGTGAGTCGCGATCCGGGCTCAGTTCGGTCTCCTCATCCATGTAATAGTGCTCAAACAGGTACATAAGCACATCAAACATATCTTCTTTCATATCAGGCCCCTATCTT
>JBDNAP010000593.1:0-14031 GCA_039768325.1 Thiogranum sp. | reverse complement strand
GTGATCATGATTGCGGTCGTGATCTTGTCGGTTAGTATGTCTATCGCTGCAGCCGACCGTTCACCGCTCGTCGTTGTCAGTGCCGCGCAGACCGACACTGTGATCAGGCTGGTTCCGTTGACCGGTACCGTCACCTCCGCGCGAATCGCAAAGCTTTCGGCCGAGGTCAGCGGTCAGGTCGAGGCGGTGCATGTCGAGGTCGGCGATCACGTCGAAACCGGCGCTGTGCTGATCGAACTCGACCGCGAAATCGAACAGCTCACGCTGGCGGCGCTGCAGGCTTTAACTCGGCAGGCCGGTGCCGAACTCGCTGATGCAAAGCGTCGCTACGACGACGCGAAGCGCCTGCGTGAGCAAAGAAATATCTCCGAAAACCAGTTGCGCCTGCTCGAAACGGAAGTCGAAATCGATGGTGCCACGCTCAAGCAGAAACGGGCCGAGGAAAGACGCCAGCAGGCGCGCGTCGATCGCCATACCCTGCGGGCACCGTACAGCGGCGCGATCAGCGAACGCCTGACCGAAACCGGTGAGTGGATTGAGCCCGGCAGTCCGGTGCTCACGCTGGTCGCCATTAAAGAGCTGCGTATCGAATTTCGTGTGCCGCAGGAGTTCTACTCCAGCATCAACCCGCAAACCGCGCTCAGTGTCACCCTGGATGCCATGCCAGACCGGGAATTCGTCGGCACCATCGTCGCCGTGGTCCCGGTAAGCGACGCGAGCTCGCGTACCTTCCTCATTCACGTCAAGGTGGATGCCGGGGATGCGAACCTCACGCCGGGGATGTCTGTGCACGGCAAGCTGAATCTGGCAACTGGCCGTCAGGGCGTGGTGATCTCGCGCGACGCGATCCTGCGCCATCCCGACGGACGAGTCACTGTGTGGGTAATAAACGCGGACAGCGAGCCGCCGACCGTCTCGGAAAAACGCGTTACCACCGGACACAGCTTCGACGGCCTGATCACGATCCGCGAAGGCGTCCAGGCGGGCGATGTTCTTGTCGTGCGCGGCAACGAATCGCTTCAGGAAGGACAGCAGGTACGCATCAAGCACAGGGAATAAACCGGTCCTTTGTTCAATGTTTGAAGCCATCATAAAACGCGGTACCCTGATGACGGTCATTATACTGATCGTGAGCGTGCTCGGGGTGATGGCCGCACTGCGCATACCCGTGCAGATGATCCCCGATCTCGAAGTGCGCACCATTACCGTGCGTACTGCCTGGCCTGGTGCAACGCCGCAGGACATCGAAAAGGAAATCGTTATCGAGCAGGAAGAATACCTGCGTAGTATTCCGGGCCTGCAGCGGATCATTTCCTCATCCTCCTTCGGACGTGCATCGATCGAACTCGAATTTCCGTTCGGTATCGACCTCAACGAGACCCTGATCAACGTCAACAACGCGCTGTCGCAGGTGCCGTCCTATCCGGTCAACGTGGACGAGCCGCGCATTTACGCGACCTCGTTTTCCAGCAATTCGTTCATGTATTTTCGTGTCGCACCGCTGCCGGGCAACCCGCGAAAGCTCGACATGGTGCTGATGCAGGATTTCATCGACGACCATGTGCGCACCCGCATGGAAACCGTACCAGGCGTTTCGCTCGTGAACGTATACGGCGGCGCGGAGCGCCAGGTCCAGGTGCTGCTCGACCCTGAACGCCTGTCCGAGCGTGACATCAGCATCCAGGACGTGCGCCGTGCGATCACCGAACGCAACCGCGACATTTCCGGTGGTGAAATTGAATCCGGCAAACGCCGCTACCTGCTGCGCACCGTGGGCCGCTTTGAAGATCTGCAGGAGTTGCGTGATCTGATCCTGATTCGCCGCGGTGATTCACTGATCCGCCTCGGTGACGTCGCCGAGGTCAGGCTCGACCACTACGAACTGAGTCGTATGTCCTACACGGACGGTGACCCCGTGATCGGCCTCTCGGTACGGCGTCAGGCAGGCTCCAACGTGATTGACATCAAAGAAAAATTGATGCTCGAGATGGGTCAAATCAACCAGGACATTCTCAAGCCGGCCGGCATGTACATGCGCCTGATCGCCGACGACGTCGGTTACGTCCAGGCCTCCGTGAAAAACGTATGGGCCAACCTGAGTCTAGGCGCGGTTCTCGCGAGCCTGGTCATGTTCCTGTTCCTGCGGTCCGGCAAGGCGACGCTGGTTGGTGTGATGGGCATTCCGATCTGCACTATCGCCGGCTTCATCGGTCTGCTAATCGCCGGGCGTACCATCAACGTGATTTCGCTCGCCGGCATCGCGTTCGCGATCGGTATGACTTTGGACAACGGTATCGTGGTGTTGGAGAGCATCGAGCAGCAGCGCCGCAAGGGCCTCGACCGACTGCGTGCAGCCGTGATCGGCGTGCAGCAGGTGTGGCCCGCGGTCCTCGCCTCCACGCTGACCACCGTGCTCGTCTTCGTCCCCATCCTGTTCATCCAGGAAGAAGCCGGCCAGCTCTACTCTGATGTTGCGATTGCGATTTCGGCCTCGATCCTGGCCTCGATGCTGGTGGCCATCGCCGTCATACCCACCGCCACCGCACGCCTGGAGTTTTCCATCGACAACATGCACGTCGACGGACAGCGGCACGACCTGCACCAGCGCGTGAACGACAGCATTGATTGGCTCATCGTCAACCCGCGGCGTCGTATCGTGATCATTGCCACTGTCGTATTGCTTAGCGCTGCCATTTTCGCGCTGCTAACACCGCCAGCGGAATACCTGCCCGAGGGCGAAGAACCCAAGGCTTTCGCCTCACTTACTTCGCCGCCCGGTTATAATCTGGAGACAATGACAATGATCGGCAAGGAACTGCAGGATTTCTTCCTGCAGTTTATTCAGCACGAACCGGAGAATTTTGACAATGGGGAAACGGAGGTACCGGCGCTGATGTACCTCAATATGAGCATCGAGGCGCGGCGCGTCCGCATCATTACACAACCGAAAGACCCGGCGCACATCAAGCCGCTCATGGCAGCATTGCAGGCGAAATACGGCGAGTACCCTGCCATGCGCGGCTTCGTCACGCGCGGCTCCATCATAACCAGCAATTCCGGTGGCACGCGTAGCATCAACCTCGATATCTCCGGACCCAAGCTCTCGAATATTTACGAAGCTGCGCTGGCCGCGTACCGCCGAGCTGAGGAAGTGTTCGACTCGCCGCGTCTGCGCGCTGATCCCTCGACGCTGTCGCTATCGCAACCACTGATCGAGGTCAAACCAAAATGGGTCCGCGCCAGCGAAGTTGGTATGACCACACAGGATTTCGGTTACACCATCGCTGCGCTCACCGACGGTGCCTTCGTTGACGAGTTCTATCTCGACGACGACAAGATCGACATCTACCTTTACAGCAAGGCTGGACGCAACGCTTCGCTTGACCGTCTCAACCAGATTTCGGTGTATACACCGATCGGTGCGGTGGTACCGCTGTCCTCCATCGCCCGCATCGAGGAATCCGTGGATACCAATATCATCCGCCGCCTTAACAGTCAGCGTACGGTCACGCTCAACATCATCCCACCGGACAGGGTCGCGCTCGAAACAGGCGTCGAAATCGTCAAGCGCGATGTGGTGAACTACCTGCGTGATACCGGCAGCGTACCCAGTAGCATCAACATGACGATATCCGGTGCAAGTGAC
Organism: Thiogranum sp.; assembly: GCA_039768325.1. GTDB lineage: Bacteria > Pseudomonadota > Gammaproteobacteria > DSM-19610 > DSM-19610 > Thiogranum. The sequence goes on along the minus strand of JBDNAP010000593.1, from coordinate 10,385 downwards.
CAGCTCCAGGCCACGCGCGAAGCCCTGAGCTCGAACTATGTTGTCGCCATCATCATCATCTACCTGCTGCTGGTCGCTATATTCACCCACTGGGGTTACCCATTGCTGATCATGACCACGATCCCGCTTGGCGTCACAGGCGGCATCCTGGGCCTGTGGCTGTTCAACCTCTGTGGCGCAGGGCTTCCGCTGATCGGCATGCCCGAGCTGCACCTGTCCTTCGACATGATCGCGATGCTGGGTTTCCTGATCCTGTTGGGCACCGTGGTCAATAACCCGATCCTGATCGTTCACCAGGCCATGATCAATGCGCGCGACAGAGGCATGAATGCCATGGACGCTGTGCGACAGGCTGTCGACGCCCGCCTGCGGCCGATCGCGATGTCCACACTCACAACCGTGTTCGGTCTTGCGCCGCTGGTGTTCCTTGCGGGTGAAGGTACGGAGCTCTACCGGGGTGTAGGCGTGATAGTAATGTTCGGCCTGCTCGGAACGGCACTGGTCAGCTTGACGTTCCTGCCCGCGTTGACGGTGCTGGTATTGAATATTTCAAAACCCAATCAGGCGTCGCAATAGTTCTCCCGGTTCCTGTGCAACAAGGCAAAAAAGCGAGAAAAATAATGAGTACAACTCTGGACCGGGTACGCTGGGGGTTCTGTCGATCCGCTAGTGTGAGATGAGTTCTCGGGAAGGACAGGAGCCGGGTGAATGTGGTCCAGTCACCAGATTTTGGTTATTGTTTCAACGCCATCGTAGAGGGAAATATCATGCCATATCACCGACGATGGCTTAATTCTCCGTTGGCCAGGTCGTTTTAGGAAGTGGAATTCATTTATTGCGGACGACACGCGATGCGACTCGGTCGAAGGAATAGCTTGTTTCCCTATCCGAGTTGCCTCTTGTGAATCAGCTTGGCCGATGTGTAGGGATTCTCCGTTCCCTGATCCTATATTACGGTATTCCTTTTCGGGGGCGGCGTTTGGAGCGGTTCTATGCGCCGTTCGTTAGGTCCGGTTCACTGTGTTTCGACATTGGGGCACACGCCGGTAACCGCATTCGGTGTTGGCGGCAGCTGGGTGCCCGGGTCGTTGCTGTCGAGCCCCAGCCTGACTTCGCGCGCATCCTGCGAATTCTTTATGGGCGTGATAGGTATGTGAGCCTGGTAGAGGCGGCGGTCGGAAGCTCACCGGGGACAGCCCGGCTGCTGGTCAGTCGGTGGACCCCGACCGTGACCACCTTGTCCCGCCATTGGGCGCGGCGCGTAGCGCGTAGTCAAACATTTCGCGGTGTCCGCTGGACCGAGGGACAGGTGGTGGCAGTGACCACGCTGCAGGCGCTCATCGATCGCTATGGGATGCCGTGCTTCGTAAAGCTCGATATCGAGGGCTTTGAGGCTGAGGCCCTGGAAGGATTGTCGTGCAGCGTGCCGGCGGTTTCGTTTGAGTACCTTCCCGCCGCACGTGACACGGCAATCGCCTGCATCGAACGGCTGTCGTCCCTGGGTGCCTACCGGTACAACTGGTCACCGGGTGAAAGCCATCGACTTGGTTCGGCCACCTGGCTGGAGGCTGGCGCCATCCGGGAGTTTCTCATTGAACTCCCCGCATCAGCCGGATCAGGGGATATCTACGCCAGACTGGAGGGTGACAGGGGTGGATCGGTTTGAGACATTGTGGGCTGGCGTCTGCCCGCTGTCGAAGGCCTGCAACAGTATTGCCGTCAGTTCATGCATGCGCCCAAGCGCAGGTCGTTCGGGTCTGAGCCCGGGCTGCAGCCCCGCCGCACGCAAGGTCTCGAGGATATCTGTTCGGTGAGTGATCACGTGGAGCGGCACCTCCCAGGGCGCGCTCGTGCCACTGACGCTGGCGGGTGGCTGGTGGTCGCCAAGGACAATAATGATGAGGTCCGTGGCTCGGTGTTTTTCCAGGTAGCCGGCGAGCCAGGTAAAGGCATAGTCAAGCGCGTCGGTGTAGGCCGGAGCCAGGTCGGTCCAGTCTGGGGTAAGCGTCACGTTGGCCCTGAGTGACAAGGGTTGAAAAGGATGCGGCGTGAGCATGCGCTCCCAGTCTGATTGGTATGGTGGTGTGGGCCGGAAGGGCATATGGCTGCTTATCGTCGGGTAAAAGACAAACAGTGGCTGCCGGGGAGCAATGGTGATTTCCAGCTGATCCAGCCTGGCTAGTGCATACTGATCTGGTATGCGCCACCAGCCAAACTCAGGGCCGCGGTAGTCCAGGGCACGCTCATCCAGGATGTGCTCAAAGCCATAAAAGCCACCCTCCGGCCACGCGTGTCGCAAGCCCGGCATCAAACCCAGGGTGCGGTAACCGCGCTGTGCAAACCGGTCTACCAGGGTATCGCAGTCGCGGGTCAGTAGCAGCTGGTAGGTGTGCGGCTCGCGCACCTCGACACCAGCAAGGAGGCTGCTGTGTGCCAGCCATGAAGAACCACCAAAGGTAGGCGACTCAATGTATGCGGAGACAGCCGCGCGGTCTGTTCGGAGCATAGCGCTTGCCAGGTGCTCCCTGCTTGTGCCCAGCGTATCGTTGAAGGCCGGCCTGTCATAGGCGACCGCTCCGTAGGATTCCAGGAAAATGAGTAGGACGTCCGCACCGGCCAGGCGTGCCAGGTTGGAAGCGGGCAAGGCCGTGCAGGGCAGAGTCTCTTCATGCCTGTCGCTGCTCAGGGCCAACCACAGAAACTTGGCCTGGCGGGCATAAACAGGCGTCACAGGTTGCGAGAACCAGCGCCCAGTGTGCAGGTTCAGCCTTGGGGCGGCGAGGTAGATCGTTATCAGCCCTGCTGCCAGAGCGCCGATGGCGCGGCGTGGTCCCACCTGAGAGAGACCGGCCCATACCGATCCGAGTGCCCAGCGAAGTCCCAGGAAGACAGCACTCACCAGCACCACCATGCCGATTGAAACGAGCGCCACCAGCCAGGCGGAGCTGGCTTGCGCCAGCATGGCGGCGACGTGGGGCAGGTGCTGAGCATCCCAGTAGAGGTTAATGGGGCGGCCGTAGAGTGCCGGGGCGGTGACCTGGACGTAGCGCCCGATTGTGAGCAGGGTGAGGCCGACGGCCAGCCAGCCGACCAACCGCCGCGGCGGGGGATGCCAGAGTTCGGCGTACAGCGCGAGCACGAGCAGTAGCAGGGCGATCTCGAACGAGAACTTGTGATGTGTCGTGACCCAGGGTGTGGGCCAGATGTTCTGGAGCGTGAGTGCGAGATTGAGCACGAACACGCCGAGAGCCAGTCTCAGCCAGGTCGCGCGGCGCTGAGCCTGCTTCATCCTACTGTCTTCGGGCTTCGAATTCGATGATGAGCTCCACCTCGTCACCCACCCAGCCGTTGTCCACCGCGTAGCTCATGCCATAGCTGCTGCGCAAGAAACGACCGCGCGCCGATACACCCATGACATAGGGTTTTCCGCCCAGCAAGCTGCCACCAAAGGGATATTCGGCGCTCTTGTTCCAGGTTGTCTGGAGCGTCAGGGGTTGGGTCTTGCCTAACAGCGTGAGCTCGCCCGGGATGAGGAAGGTGTTTTCATCACTACGACGGGCGCTCTGAGCCGTAAAAAGCATCGTCGGAAACTCCTTGCTGTTGAGGAAATCAGCGCTGCGCAGGTGCTCATCGCGTTTCTTATGGTTGGAGAAAACGCTGGCCGTATCGACCGTGACTTTCAGTGCCGTGAGTTCGCCGGTCTGCTCGTCGAAGGTGTAAGAGCCTTGCGCCTTGCGAAACAACCCCAGAATTCGGGCGTAGCCGATGTGATCGACCAGAAAGCCGATACTCATGTGTTCGGGGTCGATTTCGTAGCGCGCCGGCTCGGCCTGTATGGCGCGCGCCGCAAGGGCCAGCACGGCGACGCAGAGGACTGAAGCCCATGCGGGCAGACAGCGCGGCAGCTTGCGTTGTAGCAACGAAATGGTAGGGTTCATGATTTCACCTCCTCAGTTTGTGGCCTTGCCCGGCGGGCAAGCCAGATGACATCGACTGCAAAAGACCAGGCCAGCAGTAGTATGCCGAGTGCGGCCACGACCTGGCTCCACGGCGCGCTCACCAGTGGCAGCAGACAGAGTATGAGTATCAGAGTCTGCAGCACGCACACCGTCTGGCGCCGTCGGCTCGGGGGCAGGGGCCGCCGTAGCCAGGCAAACAGACGGCCTGCTCCGACGAAGAGATAGCGAAGCAGACCGGCGAGTAGCACCCAGTAGCCCGCCTTGTCGAACTGCCAGACCAGCAGGCTCAGGGCGAGAATCAACAGGGCATCGGTTTCCATATCAAAGCGGGCGCCAAATGTGCTGGTGAGGCCATGGCGGCGGGCGAGCCAGCCGTCGATGCCATCGAGCGCGATTGCCAGCAGGGCAATTCCGACCGCCAGCCAGGCCTCGGCCGGTGTGCCGGTTTCACCCGCCAGCCCGAACAGCAGAGCGACCAGAGTGGCGCGCGTCAGCGTTACCTGATTGGCCAGGCCAAAACTTTTCGAGGCCGGCCGTCGGGACACGCTAGCCAGCAGAACCGCTGCACCGAGCAGGTAGGCTGCCAGGGTTAGCGCCACAAAAAGTATACTCGCCCCGAGCGGTTTCTGCAGGGCCCAGGCGAGGACGAACAGACAAAGCAGGCCGACCAGGCAGTTGGCCAGGGCGCTCGAATGGGGGGGCGGCGACCCCCTGGCTGTCTGTTTAGAGTCTTTCATAACAATGATGCAGGGCGCTTCGTCCACACCCAGAAATGCTACACTACGCATATTGTTCATTCGACCCCTGCTGGGTCCAGCATGCGTGGTGCAGCGTAAAACGCACAGACACAGAGCCAATGACGATCGATCACGCCCTTGCGTACTGGGTGACAGGTCCGGGGCGGGGTGCCCTGCTAAAGGAAGCCTTGCCCGCACCCGGACCCGGTGAAGTGCTGGTTCGTACCCTCTACAGCGGCATCAGTCGGGGTAGCGAGGCGCTGGTATTTCGCGGCGAAGTCCCGGTGAGCGAATATGAGCGCATGCGAGCACCTTTTCAATCCGGCGACTTTCCAGCGCCCGTCAAGTACGGCTACATCAACGTCGGTGTCGTTGAGCAGGGACCCTCGCCGCTCGTGGGACGCACCGTCTTCTGTCTGTATCCGCACCAGAACCGCTATGTTGTCCCGTCGGACGCTGTGCATCCCCTGCCTGAGACCGTGCCACCCGGGCGGGCAATACTTGCCGCCAATCTGGAAACGGCGGTCAACGGACTGTGGGACTGCGCCCCGCGGATCGGTGACCGTATTTCGGTGATCGGTGCGGGCACACTGGGGTGCCTGACAGCCTGGCTGGCAGGGCGGATACCAGGCTGCAGTGTCGAGCTGGTCGATATAAACCCTGATCGGGCCCAGGTAGCTGCGGCACTTGGCGTTGCGTTCGCCACACCGCAACAGGCGGTGGCGGATGCCGACCGGGTTATCCACACCAGCGGCAATGCGGAGGGCCTGAGACGAGCGCTCGAACTCGGCGCCTTCGAAGCATCGGTGACGGAGCTGAGCTGGTATGGCAGCAGCCTGGTAGCGCTGCCCCTCGGCGCGGAATTTCACGCCCGGCGCTTGACAATCCGCTCATCACAGGTCAGCGCAGTTGCCGTGGCCCAGCGCCCGCGCTGGAACACGCGGCGGCGCATGCAGCTGGTGTTGCAGCTGCTTGGCGAGGACGTGTTGGATACACTTATCACCGGCGAAAGCGCGTTTGCCGACTTGCCCGCCATCATGTCGCAGGTGGCTGAAGGACCCACGCAAACCTTGTGCCACCGCATCGTCTACGAATGAACGACAACAATGAGGCAACAGCCATGTACAGTGTAACCGTGCGCGACCATTTCATGATTGCCCACAGCTTCCGCGGTGAGGTTTTCGGTCCAGCCCGGCAGTTGCACGGTGCCACCTATGTGGTGGATCTGGAAATGCGACGTCCCCAGTTGGATGTGAACGGGGTGGTGGTCGATATCGGTCGGGCTGGTAGCGCCCTGCACGCAGTGCTCGCCGAATTCAACTACCGCAATCTGGATGAGGAGGCAAGTCTGGCCGGGAAAAATACCACCACCGAAGTGCTGGCAAGCGAGATCTTCAAACGCATGGTACAGCAAATCCATAGTGGTGCGCTGGGAAGCTCGGCGCAGGGACTGACTTCGATGCGTGTGACCCTGCACGAGTCCCACATCGCCTGGGCGGCCTTTGAAGGCGAGTTGAGCACACCGCCCGCGGGGTAGCCTGTGTCGGCACTGGATCTCATACAGCCGGGCGATCAGGCCACATTGACCGGCGGCTATATTTACAATCGGCGGTTGCTCGAGGTGCTGGCTGCCCGCGGCTGGCGCACGACCTTGCATCGCTTGAAGACGAGTTTTCCGATGCCGACACCCGCCGCTTTGGAGGCGGCGCGCCAGGCTCTTGCGGCTATCCCCGCGCGCCGCCTGGTGCTGGTAGATGGTCTGGCCCTTGGCGGGATGCCCGGTCTGATCGAGCAGGAGGCGCAGCGCCTGCGCCTGGTCGCTCTGGTGCATCACCCCCTGGCCCTGGAGACCGGCCTGAGCGCCGAGACAGCGGCTGCCCTGCGGCAGGCAGAGCGCCGTGCGCTTGCGGCGGTACGCGGCGTCATTGTCACCAGTCCCGCGACGGCAAGGGCGTTGACCGATCAGGCCGTCCCGGTGCAGCGCATCGGCGTGGTGGAGCCTGGGACGGATCGAGCCCCGGCGGCCCGTGGTTCGGTTGGCGAGACACCGGAGCTGCTGTGCGTCGCCACTGTCACACCGCGCAAGGGCCACGCGGTACTGGTTGAGGCATTGGGCGAGCTTGCAGATCATCCCTGGCGCCTGACCTGTGTGGGTAGCTTGCAGCGTTGCCGCGCCACGGCGGTGGCCCTGCGCCGGCAGATCAGGGCATTGCGGCTGGATGATCGGATCAGGCTGTTGGGCGAGGTGGATGCGACCACGCTGGCCCGCTGCTACCAGCACGCCGATCTGTTCGTATTGCCCTCCCATCATGAGGGCTATGGCATGGCGCTTGCGGAAGCCCTGGCGCATGGCCTGCCCGTGCTCAGCACGCGCGCCGGTGCCCTCCCGGAGACTGTGCCAACGCGGGCGGGGATACTGGTGCCTCCGGGTGACAGCCGGGCGCTGGCCGAAGCACTTGCCCGTTTGCTGCAGGAGCCGGATCTGCGGCGACGGCTGGCGCTGGGTGCCGCCTCGGCAGGCGCTCTGCTGCCTGACTGGCAGCAGAGCGGTGTGCGGTTTGTTCGGGAAATTAAGCGTATTCTGAGCCTATGAGCGTGTTCTCGTCGACCTGGCTTGACCTGCGGGAGCCCGTCGATGCCGAGGCCCGCTCCGCGCAACTGGTAGATCGGGTGGCGCGCAGCTGCGGGGCCGGCAGACCGTTGCGTATTCTCGATCTGGCAAGCGGCACCGGTGCCAACCTTCGCTACCTGGCCCCCCGACTGGGCGGTGAGCAGGAATGGACGCTGATCGATAAGGATCCCGCCCTGATCGGCGCGATCCCGGATCGGCTGGCGGCATGGGCAAGGACCGTTGAAGCCGGCTTCACCCCGGCGTCGGCAGGGGCGATGCGAATCACAGCGCCGGGCTTCACCTGCCGCGCTCGCAGCTGGTCGCTGGATCTGGTAAATGGTCTGAATCAACGTGACACGGGCGACGTGCAGCTGGTGACGGCATCGGCATTGCTTGATCTGGTTTCGTTGGACTGGCTGCGGGCACTTGCTCTGTATTGTCACCGGCGTGGCGCCGCGGTGTTGTTTGCGCTGACCTACGACGGGCGGATCTTCGGCGAGCCGGCGGATCTTATGGATGAGCAGGTGCGTAAGTTAGTCAACCGTCATCAGCGCACCGACAAGGGTTTCGGCCCTGCCTTGGGGCCGGCCTCCGTGAGGGCGGTCCTGCAGCTGTTTACCGAGCTGGGTTACCGAGTGCAGGCGGAGCCGAGTGACTGGCATGTCGGGGCCCGTGAGGCGTCCCTGCAGAGTATGCTTATTGATGGCTGGCTGGGCGCCGCTGTCGAGATGGTACCCGGCGATGCCTCAGAACTGCAGGCCTGGCGCCGCCGTCGCGGCTCGCAGATCGAGCACTCCCGGTTGCAGCTCACCGTGGGTCACGTAGATATCGCCGGTTGGTTGCCTTGAGACGAAGGCGCGTCCTCGACGGTTTGCAGGTGCTGGCGAGTTTGTTGCTGCTGGTATTTGCCTGGCGGGTGGCTGGAGGCGCTGGTCTGCTCGCGCTAGCGCCGCAGACAGAACCGCTCTGGCTGCTGTGCGCCCTGGCCATGATCCTGCCCATGCAATGCCTGTCCGCCTGGCGGTGGTGGTACACGGCGAGGTGCCTGGGCATACCGTTGCCATTTCGATACGCCATCAGGGAATATTATGTGGCCAGTTTTCTGAATAGCACGCTACCCTCTGGAGTGGCGGGTGATGCCGCGCGCGTGTGGCGCCACGGGCGGAATCACCCCGGTGTGGGCCGCGAACGCTACCGCGGAGCCTTGCATGCGGTATTGCTGGAACGCGCCGCCGGGCAGCTCGCTCTCGCGGTAGTGCTCGTGGCTGGGGTGGTTTTGAACAGTGAGCTGCTTGCGAATCTCTTGGGTACGCTGTGGCTGCTGATTGCCGCCGGACTGATCGTCGTGCTTGCCCAGGGCACTTTAGTATCGCTGGCACTCGGTCTCTGGATCCGCCGGCCCACCGCGATTCTGCGCCAGCTTGCTGCCGACATCCGCCGGGCCTGGGCGCCTGGGCGTGTGCTGTTTTTCCAGCTTGTGCTCTCAACAGCGGTGGTGCTCAGCTACTTGTTGACGTTTTCTCTAGCAGCACGGGCCGCGGGGAACGGGCTGCAGCCGTCGACGGCACTGCTGGTCATCCCCGTCGTGCTGTATAGCATGATCTTGCCTGTCTCGGTGGGCGGGCTGGGTCTGCGGGAGCTGACCGCCGCGGGACTTTGGCCCATGCTGGACATGGCTGCCGCTCAGGGTGTGCTCACGGCGCTGCTCTATGGAGGCGTTGTGCTGGCGGGAAGTTTGCCGGGTCTTGTTTTCCTGTTTTTCGCGCGCCGGCCACCCTCATCAGATCAGGATTGCTCACTGGGATCCTGATCGCCGGCGCACAGATCGAAGTCGTATAGGATATCCTCGCCCATGCGGTAGATTCGGTGTTTGGGTCTGAGGCAGTCTCGTAGGCGTGGACGGGCGGGGAGCTGTATTCCGGGGCGACCCGCACCGATGAGCAGTGGAGCGACCGCAATTTGCAAGCGGTTCAGTAGCCTGGCCTCAAGAAAGCTGGAAACTGTTGTGCCGCCACCTTCGATAAAAACAGCGTAACATCCGCGGTCCTCCAGCGTTGTGAGCAGTTCATCGAGGGCCAGTTGCCCCCCGGACGCCCTGATGGTCACCACCTGGGCATTGCCGACACGGCTCGGTCGTGCTGCGCCGTGCCCGGCTTTGCTGATCAGCAGTGTGGGCGCCTGACCATCGGTAAATAGCCGTTGCGCGGAACTCAGTCGGCGCTTGGGATCCAGGATGACGCGCAGTGGATTGCTTCCCGGCACCAGGCGGGTAGTCAGGCGAGGATTGTCCGCTGCCACCGTTTCAGCGCCGACAATCACCGCGTCGCACAAGGCACGCATCCGGTGCAGGTGCTTAATATTCTCCGGTCCGGTGACATAACAGGAATCACCCGTGCTGGTCGCGATGCATCCATCCAGACTCTGGCCGAGATGTCCAACTATAACCGGGTGACCGGCGCGCGCCTGGCAAAGGGGCAGGTACAGCGTCAACAGCTCATAGCTTGCTGCCGGGAGTTTTCTGGCAGGCGGCAGCCAGCCCTCTGCAGGCCGCCATCTGAGCAGCGCATCAGGGTCGTTAGCCGCTACCGGCTGCAGTGATCCGGTGTGGTCGAGCCTGTAGGTCATGCTGCTATTTCCGGTCTGCTTTCCACGTGTCATTCGTGATGCTTCGAGCAGGGCTGTCCATATCTGTTCCAGGCGGGTGGCAGGATCAATGTCTGGCGCTTGATTTGTCGAAGGCATGTGCAGGCGAGTGTTTTGAACGACTGGATATTCCGGTTAATGCCGGTGTGAGTTTGCCAAGGCCTTGTTATGCTAACACACTCCCTGCGGCGGGAGGGACTTCAGGCGCGCTAACCCTGACAAGCGGCCAGCAGCGTTTCGCTGCCGATACTTAGCGTTCCCGCAAAGGCCGTATGTTCGAGTCTATCTCCGAAGTTCAGGGCTGCAGAACCAGGACTGTTGGCTGTTGCGGTGCCCGGTCCAGCATGGCACTCACGATGCCTCGGTTGATGAGCGCATCCGTGGCCAGCGGCAGATGGGGGCCATGCTGTTCGATCGCCGCCACTGGTAAAAAAG
>JBDNAP010000110.1:0-8582 GCA_039768325.1 Thiogranum sp. | reverse complement strand
CAAGTATCCCCGATGAGGAACGTTACGCGCTTAACCAGGCGGTCGCCACAGCGCTGCAGAATGTGAGCGACAAGGCCCGCGAAGTGCTATTGCTGCGTTTCTACCGGGAGTGCTCTCTGGAGGAAATCGCAACGACACTGGCAATAAGTCTCAGTGCTGCGAAAATGCGCCTGTACCGATCCCTGGAACAGTTTCGGGTTGCGTATCTGCAGGTGGTCGGGGTACGGAGGACCGCGGCGTGATGAGACGCAGCTGAGGGTACCCCGGATCTTGTCCAGAAGGCGGGATTTACCTCCAGGAACGCACAAACCGGCACCCTGACGCTGATACAAGGCTTTGGGCGGGCGCGTATTGTCTTGCTCATCTTATTCGATTTGATTGTGACACTGTCTGCCGGCAGGCGGTATCAATAAACATATAACCGGTGCCCGGCGATGACCCGGCAACGTGGAAGAAAGTCAGGTCCCGGTCCTGGACGCAATCATTGGATCAGGAGGGGGAATTCCGCTGGCGCCACTGTGTGCATGGCGATAGGATGAGCTCCCCTTCGATCACCTGCAATTTGTATTTGTAGCTGGTTCAATTCAGTAAACATCCGGTTAATACTGCGGACGGTCTGCTGCAGTTACTGTAAGACACGGATTCAGCTACCAGTATCCTGGTTGTTTACTTTGTACGCGGCAGCGTTGCCTGTTTACAGGCCCTGCTGGCGCGCTTTCTGATCAGGACAGCATTGGATTGAATAACTGGCCGCTGGTTTTTCTTTTCCAGAACGCTGACTAACCCCGAGAAACCTTTATTAGTGATTTCCTCAGCGAATGTGGAACGATAGTTACTTACCAGACTGATACCGTCAACCAGTATGTCATAGACAAGCCATTCAACACCTCTCTGATAGAGACGGTAGTTGATTGTCACCAGTGGTTCACCTGGGCGCCGAATTTCGGTACGCACGGTCATAGTGCCTGGCTTGGTCCCCGCGCGAGAAGGTAAATACCGGATCGCCTCGAGAGAGGCCATCTGAACGGCAGTACTGTAGGTCCGGATCAGTAAATGTCGGAACTGTATGACAAACTCGGATCGAAGGTTGGTCTCTGCGGTCTGCCAGTGCTTGCCCAGAGCCAATTGTGCCATGCGCGTAAAATCGGCGTGCGGTATTAGAATCTCCTCTACAAGCTTATGAAGATGGATCGGGTTTCGTTCGATCTCTTCACACTGGTCCTGGATTGCGCTGTATATAGCTTCTGTAGAAGCCACTACGACTTCTTCAGCAGTCTGGGTGGGTGACGGCCACACAGCAGGGGCTTGCCAAAGAGAACATAACGATATTGTGAATAGAATGCGGGTTTTCCATTTCATTACCGGTAGCCTCCACCTAGTGACATTGCAGCTATAGAGTTGCTTTAAGCAGTCCCTCGATGTCTGTTATTGTGGCCCCACAGTTTGGTGGTAATACAAGCGAACTACCGCCGAAGAGATACGCTAGCCACAATGACTGCGTCTTACAGAATATAAACCATAAACTAATGTGTCTTCAGGTAGACAGAGTGAACGCCTGGAAAGTCACATTCTAAATAAAGGGAACCGGCTGAACATCGATTGGAAGTCAATAAGGACGATATCCGCCGGCTCGATTTGAATCAGGTTCAAAGCTTCTCGTTTCTGGGGTTTCTCTTTCGCTGCATACGCGGTTAGCAGGGACCCTGGGTGCCGATTCGGTGTGATTCCGCATCTGCCTGTCGCCGCAAGCAAAGCGACCCTGCCATATCGTGTGAAGCTGGTCTGCTGGACCGTGACGGTGGAACCGATTCCGGCGGTCACGGGAAAAACGCGATGTAGTCGAAACCCCAGTCATGGCGGGGTACACTAGGCAGTACTACCTCCTGCGTGAATGTGACTAAATATCGAACTGACGTGTCACAAATACAAGACCAGTTAATTAACATGGCAGACACAGGCTGTAAGAATCTCTGCGGCGCATGTTGCAGGGAGACGGCAGCCTGATCACCAGCAGCGGTAAGGCCTCATGAGAATCGTATTACTTTCCGCCAGGTGGTCATCGAGTTCGGTACTGGTATTTTCCGGTCATTGTGCTGTGGCGTCCTCCTGACATTCGCAAAGCAGACTCGGTGCCAGCAGGTGTTGCCGGTAGTCGATAAGCGAGAGCCAGTCATCGAAAGGATGTTCCGGTGTCGGTTTCGTGCGCGAGGTCCAGCCACAACAGTCCGCCTTGTGGCAGGCGCTCGATGGATTCAAACCTTTCGGGTATGCGAGAATCGGGGATGTAGAGTATTTCCATGTCTGGCCTTTGCTTGTTTCGAGTCCCTGCTGATGCTGCATGACAATCGTAACCTCAGTAAGCCTCAGGGCACTAGTTTGTGCAGATGTGGTCGAGGGCGGCGTACTATCGAGATGGTGCCTTCCGCTGTATATAACGTTCTTGCGCAAGCGGATTGCAGAGATACGCATGGTTTATGAACCGCGGACACCTTCCCGGGTTATCAGCACCCATTTCGGGGATTTCGTTATGATGTGCCTGGCGGGGTCGCTCGTCATGCGTATCTCAAGACAATTGCTTGTAAGCGCTTGCCTTACGCTGGCCGCATTTGCCTACGCGTCGGAGAGCGTTGACGTACAGATCACCGGTATCGAGGACGAACTGCTCAACAATGTCACCGCTCAACTGGGCATCGCCCAGCTGGTCAAGCGGACAGTTCCTGTTCCTCTGCCTTCGGTCGACGAAGCGGAGACAGAGGTAACCGAGGCAATGCTGCGCAGGCTGCACCGCGCTGCGCCCGCTGACATCCGGGCAGCCCTGCAGCCCTTTGGTTACTACTCACCCAGCATAAAATCTAATCTGGTAAAAACCGACCAGCGCTGGGTCGCCAGCTACCAGATCGATCCGGGCGAGCCGACACGCATCGAGAATGTTGAACTGGGTATCCAGGGTGACGGTCGGAATAATGCCGAATTGCGCAATGTACTTGAATCTACACAGCTCGCCAGCGGGGAGCGACTGCAGCATAGTCACTACGAGGACACCAAGGCGGCACTGATCAAGGCTGCACTCGCGGCCGGCTACCTGGACGCCGGTTTTTCCCGCAGTGAAATTCGCGTTGATCCACGGCATAGCAGGGCGGAAATAACACTGAAGCTCGACACCGGACCGCGTTACTATTTCGGTGATATACGCATTGACCAGCAGATTCTTGATCCGTCGTTCATCAGCGGTTTTGTCAAAATCGAGCGGGGCATGCCGTTCAATACGGAAAAATTACTGGCGTTGCAGCTGGCGCTCGACGATAGCGGCTTCTTTTCGCGTGTTGAAGTGGATATTCAGCGTAAGGCGGCAGAAGACTTCCATATCCCCATACTGATCAAGACAGAAGCCGCGAAAAAGTGGCGCTTTGGCACAGGTCTTGGCTTCGGTACAGATACCGGGCCGCGGCTCACGCTGGCCGCCGAGCGCCGCCGCATCAACCGCCACGGGCACAGCATCGTGGCAGATTCACTGCTGTCCGGCATCAAACAGAGCATTGGCGCCCAGTACAAGATTCCCATCGGCAATCTGGTCTCTGACCGGCTGGTGTTAAGCAGTACTGCGACCTGGGAAGACGTCGCCGATGATGGCGAATCGAGACGCATCACGCTGGGTATCAATCGAAACGAGCGATGGCTAAGTTTCCAGCGCCAGTTGTATATCCGCTTCGAGCGCGAGGATTTCAGCATCGGTGAGGATGATGAAATCGTCAACTACTTTATTCCCGGCGTGACCCTGTCCTACCTCAAGGCCGACAATGTGCTGTTTCCACGCCGCGGCTACAGCTGGTCTGCGGATATTCGTGGTGCCGCTGCCCTGCTGGTCTCGGACACCACGTTTACCCGCGCTGAGGCAACCGGTCGCGCCGTTTTCCCGCTCGCCGAACGTGCCCGCGCCCTGTTCCGCTTGCAGGCCGGTGGCATGGCCGTCGAGGATTTTGCCCAACTGCCGACGACGGAACGCTTTTATGCCGGTGGTGACCGGAGTGTGCGCGGCTACAAGTACCAGACGCTGGGTCCAAGCGACGAAAGTGGTAATAACATCGGCGGCAGATACCTGTTGACCAGCAGCGCTGAGGTGGACTACCTGTTCTGGAAAAAATGGGGTGGCGCCGTGTTCATCGACGCCGGTAATGCGGATGACGACTTTCCTCCGAACCTGGAAGTCGGTGCCGGAGTCGGCCTGCGCTGGCAGACACCGGTCGGTATGCTGCGGGTCGATGTTGCCCATCCGTTCACCAACAGCGATGACAATCTGCGCCTCCACATCAGCATCGGACCGGACCTGTGATGAGAATCCTGTTTCGAACCCTGCTGATTACATTTCTCTTCATCGCCGTTCTGCTGGTCTATGTCTCGACCACCCAGCACGGACTGAAACTGTTGTGGCAGACGCTGCAACCCCTGCTGCCCGCGGGGCTCTCGGTCGAGCACCTGGAGGGCCGTCTGACGGGACCGCTGACAGTGACAGGGCTGACGTTTCGCAACGAGGGTTTCAAGCTGGTCCTGGATCGTGGCGAGCTGGAGTGGGCGCCCGCGCAGCTGTTGACCGGTGTGCTGCAGGTGGATCGCCTGGCCTTAGAAGACATCCGCTACACCCCGGGTGGCAAAGCAGCGCCGGTTACAGCAACAGCGCCGCTGGTCCTGCCGGAACGCATCGCGCTGCCGATCGGAGTCAAGCTTGAACAGTTCCGGGTGGCAAACTTTACCGTCGAAACGGCAGACGGGGCTGCGGCGTTGGTGATCGAGCAGGGCGACGTCAGTCTGTCCTATCAGGATGCAGCCCTCGAGATTCGCGATCTGTCTGTTCTATCCACAGACTTTCAGATAGCGGGCAGCGCCAGGCTGAGAACGGCTGCAGACTACCCTGTGCAGGCTGTGCTTGACTGGCGTATCAGCCCACCGGACTACGCGGCAGTACAGGGTCAGACCACAGTTTCCGGCACCCTGAAACGCCTGCGGGTCACCCAGACGTTCAATGAAACCTACCCCGTCACCGGCAAACTTCTGATCACCGGCTTGCCGGATATGCCAAACCTTGAAGCGAGTGTCAACGTCGATGGCCTGACTTTGGCGGAGGTCAATGACGATCTTCCGGCCATGCAGCTGACCGCGGAGTTCCGGGCGGGCGGGCGAGTGGACACCCTCACCCTATCCGGCTGGCTGGATATCGATGCTGAAACACTGCCGACGCTGCGCGCGGATATCGAGACACAGTTATCTGCCGAAGGCCTCGAAGTCGAAAAGTTGCACCTGACAGCTCCTGACCTTCAGACCGAGCTGCGAGTCTCGGGGCCGGTCGATTTCGAGGCCGATGGCATCGGCTTCGATCTTCATGCGGACTGGAACCAGCTGCGCTGGCCATTGGCTGGCGCGGCGCAAATGGAAAGTCCGACGGGCCGGCTGCATCTGCGGGGCTCGCCGGATGACTACCGGTTCGACAGCCAGATGAGGCTGGCGGCTCCCGGCTATACCGACGCGGACCTGTCTCTGCAGGGCAGCGGCAGTCAGGACGCACTGCAAATTGCCGAACTGAACATCGATACCCTGAACGGTTATCTCCAGGGAACGGCGACGGTAGCCTGGCGCCCCGGGCTGGAGACGAGCATCGAGATTAACGGAAGCTCCCTGAACCCGGGTGTTATCATTCCGGAGTGGGCAGGGCAACTCGATATGCAACTGACCGCTCAGGCCGACTTTACTTCCACTGGAATCGTCGCGCAGGTTCCCAGGTTCAGCATCAAGGGGCAACTTCGTGACCTCCCGATCGAGCTGGACGCACAGGGCGGCTATCAACAGAACGCCCTGACCCTCGAAAAATTCAGCCTTGTATCCGGTCCCAGTGCGCTGAACCTTGGCGGTTCTATCGGCACGAGCCTGAATATCGACTGGCGACTCGACAGCCCGGATCTGGACAGCTTGCTACCCACCGCGTCGGGACGACTGGTCTGCGAAGGCCGTGTTGGCGGTACATTCGCCACACCGCTCGTTAAGGTAAAACTGAGCGGTTCCGACCTCCGTTACGGCAATGATCGCTTGAGTAAGATTGATCTGGATGCCATCGTGGATATGACCGCTGCGATTGAATCCAATCTTGCACTGAAACTCGGCAAGGGCTTCATCCAGGGAACCACGATCAACAGCCTGGATCTTCAGGCTACCGGTGTCCCCACACAGCATAGCGTCACGCTGAGCGTCGACAGTAACCTTGTCAAGGGGCAGCTGGAGGCGAAGGGAAACTGGAAAGACAATGTCTGGCACTTTGACCTGCAGGAAGCCGAACTCGGCCACCCCGAGTTTGCACCCTGGTCGCTGGCTAATTCGTTCCAGGGCCAGCTTGGTCAGGACAGGATTGCCGCAAATCGGTCCTGCTGGCACAGTGGTGAAGCACGACTGTGTCTGCGCGGAGCGTTCACAGCCGGGACAGGCAACGGCGAGATCAGCTTGCGTGAGCTGCCGCTGGGCTACTTTGCCGGCCTGCTTCCGGCCGGCGTTGAAGCGCAAGGTGCCCTGGAACTCGACGCTGAGATAAAACAGCAAGCAGGCCTGCCGGCGACGACACACCTGCAGCTGAACTCGAAAGCGCTGGCGCTGGTTTTTGCCGCTGAGGGGCAACGGCCCGACGTCCGTATCGAAGCCAGTGAGGCGTCGCTGAACCTGGCTGGCGATCCGCAAAGCACCCGACTCGCCGGTGCCCTGTCGCTGAACAATGACGCGAAACTGTCAATGAACGCGACAGTCAGCGGCAGCGATGCGGATTTTCTCAACCGTGCGCTTAGCGGTAATACCAGCATCGAGATACCGGACATCGCTTTTCTGGGCGAGCTGACGCCCCATATCAGCGATATCCAGGGCGCCCTGAACGGCTGGGTGCGATTCAGCGGCAGCCTACGGGCGCCGGGGCTGGAGGGACGGGTGCATAGCACCGACACCCGATTGTTGCTCGATCAACCGGGCATTACGCTGGAAGGCGTCGAGCTGACACTCCAAGGACAGCCCGACGGTGACATTATGCTGGATCTGGCGGCGCAATCCGGTGAGGGGCAGCTGACGATAAAGGGTGAGAGCAACCTGAAAACCACCCCGCGTAGCGCACGATTGAGCATAACGGGCAGTGATTTCCGGGTCATGGATACACGCGAGGCGGTCATCAGCGCCTCGCCGGATCTGACTCTGGCGTTGACGGGTCAGCAGATCGATATTGATGGACAAATCACAGTCCCCAGTGCCCGCATCAGACCGCGGAAGTTACCGGAATCCTCGGTCTCGGTATCAGCAGACCAGATCATCGTTGATGACGATGAAGCGACAGCAGCCGAATCGGCGTACCAGGTCACCTCCAGGGTGCGCTTCATCCTCGGGGAACAGGTCAAATTCGATGGCTTCGGACTCAAGGGGCGCATCAGCGGCAATCTTCTCGCCAAGGACCAGCCCGGCAAACCGACGACAGCCAGTGGTGAACTGGCGATAAACGACGGCCAATATCGGGCTTACGGTCAGAACCTGGATATTCGTACCGGTCGCCTGCTGTTCGCCGGCGGCCCTGTCTCGGCACCGGGGCTCGACATTGAAGCCGTGAGACGACCCGCCCCCGACATACTGGTCGGCGTCCGGGCACGCGGCAGTCTGCGCAAGCCCGATTTCTCGCTTTTTTCAGAACCGACCATGTCGCAGTCCGACCAGCTATCCTGGCTGGTGCTGGGGCGCCCGCTGGAGAGCAAGGGGTCTGCACAGGACAGAAACTCCATGAACCAGGCGGCCATTATGCTGGGCCTGGGCGGTGGGCTCGCGCTGACCGAGGAATACGGGGAAAAACTCGGTATCGATGAAATATCTATCGAGTCTGACCCAGACGATACGACCAACCAGGCCTCTCTGCTTGTCGGAAAGTATCTGTCGCCGAAGCTGTTCGTAAGTTACGGTGTTGGCATATTTGAACCCGTTTCCACGCTGCGACTTATCTATACCCTGGGAAGCCAGTGGAGACTGGTTGGAGAATCCAGCGCGCTTCGCAGTGGCGCTGATCTGTTCTACGTTATAGAGTTCGGCGAATGAAGGAATCCGCTTAATCCCGTTTTCTTCATGCTGACTATCAGCAAGCGCTAGACGATTATAGGAGCCCCCCAGCTCTGCTGGATAGGCATTCCAAGTTTGACAGTATCGAAAATCTCATGGTAACTCCCCAGCCTGAGCCGCCAAGCACAACGTTAAAACGATGCTCGCAGTGTATTCATGGAGATTATTCTCCTGGCGGTCGAACAGGCTCGGCTGAGACTCCGCTGTGGGGACCCTGAGGAGGCGCCAGAGGATTTGGCGGCAAGCTTGATCGAAGGGCTCGAGTCGCCGGTCGCCGCGAAAATCATGGAAGGGCTCGACAGCGACACCCAGGCCGACTTCGGCCTATGAGGAGACACTGGCCGCGGTGATCGCCATTGCCGTCTTTCTGCCAATGGTGTCCGATATGAGTGGCTGCTCCGGCATCCAGGCGGTCGGCGTGAGTATGCGGGAGCTTGCGTTGGGACCGGCCCGACCGGCCGACGTCT
>JBDNAP010000109.1:0-3378 GCA_039768325.1 Thiogranum sp. | reverse complement strand
ATCAAGCTGACGCTTATGCTCTGGGAATTATGAAAAACGGCAAGCTTGCTGGTTATGGTGTCATTCGCCCGTGCCGCTCTGGTTATAAAATCGGTCCGTCACGGGAGCTGGTTTCGATATCCGGCAATATCCCCGCCTTTCCTGAAGACAAACAACCCGAGAGCCTGACCATCGAGTCGCTCGGCTTACTACCCGACATACCTTGGGACGAGGCCTTCTATACGCACTGGACACCCGGGGAAGACGGTGCCTGGAATACGCTGGAAGACTTTTGCGAAAGCCGGTTGAACCGCTATAAAACCGACCGTGACATACCGGAAACTTCCGCTACCTCCCGGCTATCTGCGCATCTGCATTTCGGAGAAATCAGTGCGCTGCAACTATGGCAATTTCTTTCAAACTGGTCGGCATCTGACACTTCGCCAGGCACACTGACTGCAGTCGACACCTGGTTGCGCCAACTGGCCTGGCGTGAATTCAGCCATCACCTGCTCCACCACTTTCCCCACACCAGCCTGCAACCACTGGATGCTCGTTTTAAATGTTTCCCCTGGCGCACCGACTACGCAGAGTCACTGGCGAACTGGCAAAGGGGCCAGACCGGTATACCCATTGTGGATGCCGGCATGAGAGAATTATGGGCGACCGGTTATATGCATAACCGGGTACGCATGATCGCTGCGTCATTGCTGACGAAAAATCTGTGCATACCCTGGCAGGAGGGTGCACGCTGGTTCTGGGATACCCTGGTGGATGCCGACCTGGCAAACAATACCATGGGCTGGCAATGGACCGCCGGCAGTGGTGCCGATGCTGCGCCCTTTTTTCGTATTTTCAATCCGGTATTGCAGGGTGAAAAATTCGACCCAGCGGGCGTTTATGTTCGTCGCTGGGTACCTGAACTGGCAAATCTGGACAACAAAGTCATTCATCAACCCTGGTCGGCTGAACCGGGCAGCCTCGCCGATGCAGATATCCGCCTCGGCAGAGAGTACCCGCAGCCGGTTGTTGATCTGAAAACCAGTCGGCAACAGGCACTGGCTGCCTGGGAGCGTGTCAAACGGCAGTCTGCCTGAGCGCGCTCGTCTCTTCGACTTCCTGCAGGTATTCAAACTCCAGCGCACGCATTGACAAAGCTGTCACAAGACCTGAGAAAGCCATCTCAACGGCGCACGGATCACCGCGAAAGCCAAGCTCTATTGAATGGATGCCATCCATATGCGGCAGGCAGAATAGTTTTGCATCGGCATGAGCGGCGGACAACTCATCCATCAGTTCAAACAGATCTGATTCGCACGCATGAAACACCCTGACTGCCTTCTCTATTTGACCCGCTGTGTTCTGCGGATAGTAGTGATCCATTACCCAGTCGAGCATAGGCCAGGCCATGGATGGGAATCCGGGGAAAAAATGATGATCGTACAGGGTAAAACCCGGAATCCGGTTATACGGATTAGGGATCAGCAGGCAATCTTCCGGCAGGTCTGCCATCCGTATACGGTGGGGGTAAGCGTCGTCACCGAATCGGTCTTCAATCATGGCAACGGCATCCGGGTGTCTGACCAGGCGGCTACCGAATGCTTCCGCAGCTGCCTGCCTCGTCAGGTCGTCCGGCGTGGCACCGATGCCGCCGAAGCATAACACCGGCAAAGCATCCAGTTGGCTTAGCTGTAATTCATGTACCAGCGGCTGCCGCTTATCGCTGACCACCCTCGACCAGACGAGCTGCTTACCACGCGCCTGCAACACCTCGATAACATGCGGCAGGTGTTTGTCCCTGCGTTTGCCACAGAGTATTTCGTCGCCGATAACAACCATACCAAACTGTGTGACACCGCTCATCACAAAACCTTATAGATTATTTCTGAGCAGCAATGCCTGCGGATGCGGCTTCAAATACACCTGCTGCTTGATATAGGGGTTGGGATGCCTGTTGAAATGGTGCTGCAACAAGCGGACCGGTACCACCAGGGGGAACTCACCGCGCCGGTAGGCATCGATGGTTTCACGTAGATCGCTACGGTGGGCGGAATCCAGGTCGTGTGTTAAGTAACCGAGCAAATGTTGCAGCACATTGGCATGACGTTTACGTGTCGAAGGCTTGCTCAGAGTCTGCATAAGCCTTGCGATGTAGCTGTCAGCAATATCGGAAAGTGACGCCCGGGTTAAATCCGATAACATGCGCCCCATTTGTTTATACACCACCGTACTGTGCGACATAAGCAGGAATTTGTGGCCGGCATGGAATTCAAGGAGCCCGGTTTTACTTAAGCCACCGGCAAGCAGCGCTTTCCAGCGCGCGTAAACATACACCCGGGTTATAAAGTTATCGCGCAGTTGTGCGTCATTGAGACGCCCTTCTTCTTCCACCGGTAACAGCGGATGCGCCTTGATAATCTCACGCGCGAAAAGCCCGGTTCCGGTACGCTCCGGCATGCCCTTGTCGTTGTAGACCTTGACACGTTCCATGCCACAACTGGGTGAATCCTTTTTAAATATGAATCCACACAGATGATGAATGTTGCCGGCTATCTTGCTTCCATAGTTTCGCAAAGGCTGGCTCACATTGAGTTCCGGTGTTTTCACGCCCACGGCTTGCGGATTCCGATCATCACCGACCAGGCGAATCGGTTGGCGTGGCGTTCCCATGCCGATCGCCACCTCCGGACAAAATGCCACGAACTCAAAATGCCCCGCCAGTGAGTCCGTGATAAAACGGCTGCGTTTGTGGCCACCGTCGAATCTGACTTTCTTGCCTAACAGACAGGCACTCACACCGATCTTTATCGTTTTTGGAAGCTGCTCACTGCTGTTTAGATCACACATGACGTAGACTCCGGTAGGTAGAAATGAATACAACTGCCACACTCAGCGAGGCAATGAATGTTTGCGGCCCATCTGCTGTCAATACTGGTGTGTTCCAAACCGCAATGGCGATTCAGCATGCTCACAACAGCTCCTCGATCTTATTAACGAGCCGCTCGTCTTCCGGTGTTATCTGACTCGGGAAGGTCGCTACCACACGACCGTCTCTATCCAACAGGTATTTGTGGAAGTTCCAGCGAGGTTGTTCGCCCGTGGCGGCGGCCAGATTTTTGTAGAAAGGATCTGCCGATACACCCGTGACCCGCACTTTTTCAAACATGGGAAATTGAACTGCGTAGCTAAGACGGCAAAACTCCTGTATCTGTTTTTCAGTACCCGGCTCCTGGCCGGCAAAATCATTGGAGGGGAAACCGGCGACTACAAGGCCCTGTTCGCGGTAGCGATCGTAAAGTTTCTCCAGTCCGTCGTATTGCTGTGTGTAGGCACATTGACTTGCCGTGTTAACCACCAGCACAACCTTTCCCTGCAACACATCGCACAAGTGCACGGGCT
>JBDNAP010000592.1:0-8400 GCA_039768325.1 Thiogranum sp. | reverse complement strand
GGGCTTGCTCGCTTCGAATCCCCCCGGCGTATCGCTGAAGAGGCGGTCATTGATCCGGGCGATGCCGAAGTCATCGTGATCGGCATGGGACGCGTCGGCAGAGTCGCCTACGACAGCATCCGCAAGCAGATGGGGGAAGTCGTGCTCGGTGTCGATATGGACGATCAGGTGGTGGACGAGCTGACACGAAGCGGGCGTCGCGTCATGCGCGGTAGTGCCACGGACCCCGACCACTGGGAGCGGGTCAACCTGGATGTAAACCGGGTGAAACTGATTCTACTGGCCATGCCCCAGTATGAGGAAAACCTGTTTGCGACACAGCAACTCAGGTCGCTAGGTTTTTCGGGCAATATTGCAGCGATTGCAAAGTACCCTGATGAAATCAGTGACTTGCAGGAAGCGGGTGTCGACAAGGCGTATAATTTATATGCCGAGGCCGGCGCCGGTTTTGCCGAGGATGTGTGTGTTGAATTTTTACCCCGAAGTGCGAGTTAGGGTATATGTCTGATCTTGTCGAACGCGCCAGCGATTACGCCACCCGGGCACATCAGCGTATTGATCAACGCCGGAAATACAGCAATCAGCCCTACCAGGTGCATCTGCAGTCGGTTGCCGCGCTGGTCGCCAGTGTCAGCGACGATCAGGAAACCATCGCGGCGGCCTGGCTGCACGATACCGTGGAAGATACACCCGCCACGCTGGAGGACATCGAGGAGAATTTCGGCCAGCCGATCGCCGAACTGGTGGAGGAATTGACCGACGTCAGTAAGCCCGGTGACGGTAACCGCGCCAAGCGCAAGGCTATCGATCGAAGCTACATTGCACAGGCATCGACGCGCGCCAAGACCGTCAAACTCGCTGACCTCATCGACAACTGCCGGGATATCACCAAACACGATGAGCGCTTTGCCCGGGTCTACCTGCTGGAAATGGGTTCTCTGCTGGACGTGCTCGGTGGTGGCAACGAAACGCTTTACCGGCGAGCCAGCGAACTTCATGCCAGGCATATGCACAGGCTGGGGCTGCACATGGACAGCCGGTATGAACCGGAACCGTGGGAAGTGGAATCCATCGGTCTGGCCGGTTTCGGTGACCAGCATTTTAAGCTTATGTTCATGGAGCTTTTTACGGCAAGGGACATCGCCGAAGGTCTTCTATCCTTTGATGTCGACAGTGAATGTGTCGAAGTGAAGACAATACTTGAGCGCCGTAAGCGCGCGGTGGCCAGCATCAGGGTCAACGGTGCGGTGCAGGGTTACCTGCGCCTGTCAGATCTCGAAGCGGGTCAATGCGCGGACTGTTTCCGGCATTTCACCGTTGACCAGGTGTTGTCGGGCAGCGCCGCACTCTCCGATGTTATCCATGTGCTCACCCGGCACGACTACTGCTTTGTCACCGTGCTGGGCAATGTGTCGGGTGTTATCAGCCGGGACGACATCAACAAGCCAATGGTGCGCATGTGGCTGTTCGGTATCGTGACCATGATTGAGATGGGGCTTGTCCAGATGATAAAGGAGCAGTTCCCGGATCAGAGCTGGCAGTCCGTCGTATCGGCAGGACGCCTGGAAAAGGCCAGGCAGATCCAGGTCGAACGGCAACGCCGCAATCAGTATTGCGAGCTGATCGATTGCCTGCAACTGCCAGACAAGGGGCAGATCCTGATGGAAAGCGAGCGTACGATGAAACGCCTCGGTTTTGAAACCAAGGGAGCCGCAAAACGCGCGGTCAAGGAGCTTGAATCGCTGCGTAATCACCTGGCTCACGCGCAGGACGTCGTCAGCCACGACTGGGCGCAGATCGCCCGGTTGTCGCAGCGCATGGAGGAAGCGGCCCGGGCTTAGGGTTTTTCTCCCAGCTGTTGGCCCATTTGCAGCGCCTGCTCGGCCTGCAGACCGGGTAGCCAGCGTATACGGTCTTTGCCGAACAGCAGAATAACGGTTGAACCCATATTGAAGCGACCCATTTCCGCACCGCGTTGCAGTTCAATCGCAGATTTTTGAAAAGCTTCTACCTCGATTCCGGGGCGAGGGGGCGGTGTTACCAGTCCTGACCAGACCGTTTCTATCGCCGCCACATTAATCGCCCCGACCAGCACCATGGCCATCGCACCGGCGTCGGTATCGAAAATGGAGACCAATCGTTCGTTGCGCGCGAACAGGCGAGGCACGGTGCGCGTGGTGTGCGGCGCGACGCTGAACAGGCGTCCCGGGATATAGACGGTTTCGCGCAGTTTTCCGCTTAAGGGCATGTGTACCCGGTGATAATCCCGTGGCGACAGGTAGACGGTCACAAAACTGCCATCCCTGAACAGTTCAGCCCGTTGAGTGTCACCACCGAGCAGATCCGTGACGCTGAACTCATGGTCCTTGGCCTGCAAGATCGCATCCCGGTCGATGGTTCCGATCTGGCTGATATGACCGTCTGCGGGGCTGATGACGGTGTTGCCGTCGCCCTCGATCGGCCGCGCGCCGTCTCGCAAGGGGCGGGTAAAGAATTCATTGAAGTGTCTGTAGTCTTCCGGCCGTGGGTGCTTTGCCTCGCTCCAGTTAACCTGGTAGTGCTGTGCAAAACGGCGGATGAAAGCGTTCTTGAACCAGGCTGTCTGTATGCGCGTGAGCTGGTAGGTCAACCTGGAAATGGCGTGTTGTGGAAGCGGGTAGAGTGGCCAGGATTTCAGGTAGTCCAGCCAGCTTGCACCTTGCGCTTGCCGGGTGTTGTTCACGGCTTTTTTCTGACGTCGGCCTGTACCCGGGTTGTAGCGCCATCAGAAAATGTCAGGATAAAGTCAACGCGATCGCCCTCCACCAGCCGTTTCTCCGGGGCCGGCATCATAAGGTGAAAACTGCCGGGTTTGAGCTCGACGGCCCCCTGTGCCGGGATGACAATTTCATCCTGATGAATCATGCGGGCAACACCATCGACGACTTGGGATTTATGCAGCATGACATGGCCGAATGCCGGGCTTTCCACCTGCGTCAGGACTGCATCACCGGAGCCCGTGTTCTTCAGCGTCATGTAGGCGGCCATCATATGCGCCTTGGGTGGCGCCTCGCGCACCCAGGCATTCTCGACCCGGAGCGTGGAATCCGCCGCGGCGCACAAACTCCATGCCCAGAGCATCAAGGTCAGTAAGCTTCGTTTCATTGTGTAGCCTCGTAATAATTCTTGATGGCGAGGAAATCGTTGGCGATCAGATCCGGCGTATGGGGAACGCCAAATACGGCGCGGAAAGCGCCGTCAGGATCCAGCAGAATGATCGCGGCACTGTGATCGACCAGGTAGTTATCCGCAGTGCTGCCCTCGGCTTTGCCATACAGGATGCCGAGTTGACGCGTCAGATTGAGTGTGTTCTGTTCATCGCCGCTGGCGCCGATAAAGGCGGGGTGGAAATAGGGTACAAATTGCGACAGCAGCGCCGCTGTGTCGCGTTCAGGATCGACGCTGACAAAGACCACCTGGGGCAGTTGATCGAGCCCGTCCCGCTGTTCCAGTTTGCCCTGCACCTGTGCCAGCATAGCCATCGAGGTTGGGCAGACATCCGGGCAATGGGTGTAGCCAAAGAAGGCGAAGGTCCAGTTATCCTTGAGGTTTTCCAGGGTGAACGGCTGTCCGCGGTGGTCGGTGAGCTGGAAATCGGTAACCGGCTTGGCAGACGGCAACAGGGTGCCCTGACTGAGTTGCGGTGGCTCGGGTCTGCTGCAGGCGGCAAGCAGCGCAGCGGCGAGTATCAGCGGTATAATCCGCCATAGTGATGACGGGCCATGGCTTATCTTTGAATTTCTCATAGCTGGCTATTATTCCATTGACGACGCCGTTGGGGTAGGAATCTTTTGACGAATCACCCGGAATTGAAAACCATCCGTGACCTGATGCGCTGGGGTGCCAGTTGTTTCAACCAGGCTGGCCTGAGCTTCGGGCATGGCACCGACAACGTTTTTGACGAGGCCCTGGTGCTGGTCAGTCATGCCCTGCATTTACCGCTGCAGTTTCCCGAGCACTACCTGGCGGCGCACGTGACAGCGGAAGAACGCGATGCCGCCCTGGCATTGATTCAGCAGCGTATCGAGACGCGCAAGCCGGCGGCCTATCTGACCCACGAGGCCTGGTTCGCCGGCTTGCCCTTTTATGTGGATGAGCGTGTGCTGGTGCCGCGTTCACCCCTGGCCGAGCGGATCGAACACGGATTTGAACCCTGGCTGCAATCCGATGCCATTGAACGGGTTCTTGATTTGTGCACCGGAAGTGGCTGCATTGCCATTGCCTGTGCCGCCCATTTCGAAAATGCCCACGTGGACGCCGTTGACATCTGCGACGATGCTCTGGCCATTGCGCGTCGAAACGTTGCACGCCATGACCTGCAGGACTGGGTGCAGGTGATCAAATCCGATCTGTTCGGGGCCGTTGAAATGCGCCGCTATCAGATGATTATCAGTAATCCACCTTATGTGTCGAGCGAAGAAATGCAACAGTTGCCGGACGAATACCACCACGAGCCGGAAATCGGCCTGGTGGCAGGCAAAGAAGGTCTGGATGTGGTGATTCGCATACTCGCGCAGGCCGCCAGCCACCTGGAGGCGGATGGCATCCTGGTGGTCGAGGTGGGTAACAGCCGGGAACTGTTGTGCGAGTGTTTCCCGGACGTGCCTTTTCTGTGGCTGGAATTTGAGCGGGGCGGACACGGTGTATTTTTGCTGGATGCGCAGCAGGTGCAGCAGTATCAGCCGCTGTTTGCAGCGGCCTTGAGTCAGCTATAGTTAGTGAATTGTAAAAGCCGGAGGTAGGTCTATGCTGGGCAGACCCAAAACACCTGAAGAATATGTGGATTTGGTGGATCAGGCACTGTTCGAAATCGAGGATCTGCGCCTGGCGGCGGAGTATGATATGGATTCGATGGGCGCTGCGACCGAGTTTCTTGACCAGCTGCAGCGCGATGTAAGCAAGTTGCGGGAATCCATGGCCGATGGCAGTTATCTGTTTGGTAAAGAAAATTTGCCCTACGTCAAAGTGGTGGAGCGTCAGGATGAGAGTGTTCTGCCGTTTAAGCTGTTGCTCCTGAAAATCAACGAGACGCACATCAAGGGTCTGGATGCCGAGGGCGCGTAGCGTCGACCTTGAAGGGGCCGGGGCAATGGCGGCGCACTGAGCGGACGAATAGGCTAAACTTGTAAGGCTTCTGACTAAATTCGCGCTATCATGGCATTCAGTCTGAACGGTGAGCCGTGCGCACAGCGCACCCTGCAATGGTTCACTGACTAAATCAGGAAATTCGCAATCGTTAAAGCTGTGGAGGTGTGAACATTGGAAACGGTCGAATTTGATGTTGATCTCATTCGCCGCTATGCCGGTAGCGGGCCGAGGTATACCTCGTATCCGACGGCGATGGAATTCTCACCCTCGGTGGGCGAGCAGGATTACGTTAACTGGGTGAGCGAGAGTAATCTCAGCAGACGCCCCCTGTCGCTATATGTACATATCCCGTTCTGCGCCCACGTGTGTTTTTACTGCGCCTGCAACAAGGTGGTCACAGCGGATCGCAGCAAGGCCGAGCCCTACCTGGAAAGCCTGTATCGGGAGATTCGCCTGCAGGCATCGCTGGTCGACCCGGATCGCCGGGTGGACCAGTTGCATTGGGGGGGCGGTACGCCCACCTTTCTCAATGAAAAGCAGATGTGTGCTTTGATGCAGGCGCTCGGTGAGAATTTTTACCTGCACGAAGACGACCGCGGTGAATATTCCATTGAAATCGATCCGCGCGAGCTACGCGAAGATACCCTGCCGATACTTCGAGAGATCGGCTTTAACCGGGTGAGCCTGGGTGTGCAGGACTTCAATCCCGATGTGCAACAGGCCGTTCACAGGGTCCAGTCACCGGAACAGACGCTGGGTGCCATGCGTCAGGCACGTGAGCTGGGATTTCGCTCCATCAATATCGACCTGATGTACGGCTTGCCACTACAGACACCGGAGAGCTTTGCAGACACACTGGATGGTGTCATTGAGGTGCGTCCGAATCGTCTGTCGGTGTTTAACTATGCCCATCTGCCGGAACGCTTCAAACCGCAACGTCGCATCAGCGCCGTTGACCTGCCCAGTGCCGATCAAAAGCTCAGTATTCTGTCCGTGACGATCGACAAACTCACCGCCGCAGGTTACCAGTATATCGGGATGGATCATTTCGCACTGGCCGATGATGAACTCTCCGAGGCGCAGCGTAACGGTACTTTGCACCGGAATTTTCAGGGATACTCAACCCATTCGGATTCGGATCTTGTGGGTATGGGCGTCAGCGCGATCAGCGCCATGCCCGGGGGCTTCAGCCAGAACCACGTCAAGCTCGAAGACTACTACCGTGATCTGGAGGTTCCCCGCCTGCCGATTGCCCGTGGAGTCGCGTTGAATGACGACGACCGTCTGCGCGGCGAGGTCATTCAGCAGCTGATCTGCAATAATACGCTGGAGACCCGGGACATCGAAACCAGGTTTGGTATGGATTTCAACAGCTACTTCGCCACTGAACTGAAACAGTTACAGCTGATGGCGCAGGACGGTCTGATCAAGCTTGGTGATCATCGCCTCGACGTGACCGCCAGGGGCCGTTTACTGATTCGCAATGTGTGCAAGGTGTTTGATCAATACCGCGTCGAGCAGGAAGAGAAATTTTCCAAGATGATTTAACAGCCATAAGTACAAAGGGCAGCAGTTCCATGGTGCCCTTTGAGTTCGGTGTCTACACCGGCCAATCTCAGTCCTTTTGCCGGTAAATCAGTCCGGGTTCGACCAGTAGTTCATTTTCACTAAGACGGTCCAGCGGAAATCCGTCGTCTTCGTAATGAGCAATGCGGTCGAATACGTAGGGTTCGTCCTGGACTTCAATTGATTCAAAAATCGGCTTACCCAGGTAGTTGCCGATAGCATGACAACGATGGCTCACGTTTGCCCCCCTTTGATCTGGCATTAATTATGTGAAGTTCTCATGTTTGATAACGGCTATGCGCTGCAAGTCTTTAATGGGGGTGCGGCGGGGGAATTCTCATGGCTTCAAACTCCTGTACAATAGCCCGCTATGTCAGGAAACAGCATCGGAAAACTCTTTACAGTCACCAGCTTCGGTGAAAGTCACGGACCCGCCATCGGCTGCATCGTGGATGGTTGCCCGCCGGGCATGGCTTTGTCAGAGTCCGATCTGCAGCGCGATCTGGATCGCCGCAAACCCGGCAAATCCCGCCACACCACCCAGCGCCGCGAGTCCGATGAAGTGCGGATTCTCTCGGGGGTGTTCGACGGCAGGACTACCGGTACACCCATCGGCCTGATTATCGATAATACCGACCAGCGCTCCAAGGATTACTCCAAAATCATGGATCGCTTCCGACCCGGGCATGCGGACTATACCTACCAGCAGAAATTCGGCTTGCGGGATTACCGCGGTGGTGGCCGTTCCTCGGCCCGCGAGACGGCGATGCGGGTGGCCGCCGGTGGTATTGCCAAGAAATATCTGCAGCAGAAACTGGGTGTCGAAATTCGCGGTTACCTGTCCCAGCTGGGGCCTATCGAGCTGGAACTGAAGAGTTGGTCCGGCATCGAGGATAACCCGTTCTTTTGCCCTGATCCGGACCGTGTACCGGAACTTGAAGATTACATGGACGCTTTGCGCAAGGAAGGCAATTCGGTCGGTGCGCGTGTGAATGTGGTAGCCAGCGGCATGCCGGTCGGTTTGGGCGAGCCCGTATTCGACCGTCTGGATGCGGATATCGCGCATGCCATGGTTGGCATAAACGCCGTAAAGGGTGTCGAGATCGGCGCCGGTTTCCGCAGCGTTGTCCAGAAAGGCACCGAGCACCGCGATGAGATCAGGCCGCAGGGATTTCTGAGCAACCATGCCGGTGGCGTACTGGGCGGGATTTCATCCGGGCAGGATATTCTGGTCAGCATTGCGCTCAAAGCAACCTCCAGTCTGCGCTTGCCGGGCCAGTCGGTTAACCTGAACGGTGATCCCGTTGAAGTGGTCA
Organism: Thiogranum sp.; assembly: GCA_039768325.1. Classification (GTDB taxonomy): domain Bacteria; phylum Pseudomonadota; class Gammaproteobacteria; order DSM-19610; family DSM-19610; genus Thiogranum. The sequence continues at coordinate 391 of JBDNAP010000592.1, read as the reverse complement.
CCACCGGACGTCACGACCCCTGCGTCGGCATCCGTGCCACCCCGATTGCCGAAGCCATGCTGGCGATAGTGTTGATGGATCATTACCTGCGGCACAGGGCGCAGAATGCCGATGTGGAATCCGGGACGCCGGTGATTCCCGCCGGCACAGACTGAGAAACTACCGGCTACCAACACGGAAGTCTGGCCGGTCTGGATTTCTCACCAGCTTAACCACGAAGGACACAACATTAAGCAGTGCGCAAGTTAGCCGACATGAGCTTGCGGGACCGTCGGCCGCAGGGACGCGGCCGTCGAGCGTACAGGGATGGATTCACAGCGTGTTCCACAAGCTCATGTCGGCTAGCTTGCGCAGGCCTTATAAACCCTCATTCCTTTGTGAGCTTCGTGGT
>JBDNAP010000591.1:0-2514 GCA_039768325.1 Thiogranum sp. | reverse complement strand
TTCCGCCTGGAGGGCTTCCAGCTTGCTGATGGCCTGCGCAGCCGGTTGCTGGTCTGCGGCATGAACATCATTGGCTGCCGAAACATGGGTGACATCTTTTTCCTGCTGCTTGTGCATGGAAAAGTTCCAGGCCATGGAGATGAACAACAATGCAATCAGAAGAACGGTAGGCACCAGGGATGGTGATTGAGCGGGAGGCAGTCCCTGTTTTACAGCGTCAAGTTTTTCATCCAGTTCCCTGTTCAGCCGGTTGCTGGTTTGCTGCGCAACAGTATCCATGCTGAGTAACATATCCTTGCGAATCTCTACCCGCTGTTGTTCGAGCAGATTGCGTAAATGAGTGTCGAGTTGTCCGGAATCCAGTCCGCCGGATGAGCCCTGCATGCCTGGTTCCAGGAAGGATGTGACCGGGGACGGTGCGATGTTACGCACTTTAATGTCTTCAGCGCGTTCGGAGGCAGGTTCTTCAGTCATGCGCTGAGCTGTCGTGCGACGGTCTTTCACCAATCCGATTTTTCGAAGCGACTCGAACAGCTCTGCGGGTGCCACCGTTTTCGGCAGCACATCCACAGCGCCCAGGGCGCGCGCCTGTCCCAGGTACAGATCGCCACCCTTGGAGGTATACATCATTACCGGGATGGTGGCGGTTTCCGGGTTGTTCTTGATGGCCTTTACGGCTTCGAATCCATCCATGCCCGGCATCATGTGATCCATGAAGATGACATCGGGGCGATGGTCGGTGAGAAAATCCAGCGCCTGGCCGGCGGACTCAACGGTGTCGACGGCAAGGTCATGTTTCTCCAGCATACGCCGTAACACCAGGCGTGCTGATTTGGAATCGTCAACGACTAATGCGTGTTTTTGTTTCGACATCGCTGTTCCATGGAAAGTGGCCACGGAAGACACGCAAAACTCGGTGAATTCTCTGGCTATGTCTTTGATACATATGAATACCGTTAACGGTCGATCCAGTACTTCCTGAAATTCCCACCTTGCTGCATGGACCTGTCTTCAGACCAATCATAGTGTATTCCGGGCCCGGCGTGTATTTCACGGTTACCCACGCCAGGCAAAGAACGCTTTCAGCGCCTGGTACAGGTATTGGCTATCCCTGGCACCGGCCAGTTCGCGAATCGAATGCATGGCAAATGTAGCAACGCCGATATCGAGGGTGCGAACTCCGATGTTGCTGGCGGTGAGGGGGCCAATCGTGCTTCCACATGCCATATCACTGCGGGTTACGAAAGACTGCATGGGTACTTCAGTCTGCTCACACAGCAGGCGGAACAGACCGGCTGTTTCGCTATTGGTCGCATATCGCTGATTGGCATTGGTTTTTATCACTGGCCCCTGGTTAAGCAAGGGGCCATGATTGGCATCGTGTTTGTCCGCATAGTTCGGATGAATACCGTGGGCGTTGTCGGCCGAAACCAACCAGGAGCGGTTGATGCAACGTGCCATCGATTCAGGTTCAGGGCAGATACGCTCCAGTACCGACTTGAGGAAGGGGCCGTCGGCGCCACAGGCCGAAGCGCTGCCGACTTCTTCATGGTCATTGCAGATCAGGAGTTTTGGCTGATCGCCGGTGGAATCCAGCAGAGCCTTCAAGCCGATAAAGCAGCTCAGCAGGTTATCCAGTCTCGCGCTGGCGATGAATTCCTGGTTAAGACCGATCAATGCAGGTGGCTGACAATCGTAAAGCGACAGCTCAAAGTCAAGCACGGCTTCGATATCCAGATCCGGGTCCTGCTGTTTCGCCAGTTCGAGCAGTAAGGTGTTGAAATCGACGGCTGAGTCTTCGTCGCTCTGCATCAGCACCGGCGGCAGATGCTGTTGGGCATTGATATTGCGGGATTTGTTGGCCTCCCGGTCCAGGTGGATCGCCAGGCTGGGGATTACAGCGACCGGTGCATCGAAGTTGATCAGGCAGTTACCCAGTCGCTGCTTCGTGTTGCGATAGGTGACGCGACCGGCAATGGATAAATCACGGTCAAACCAGGGGTTGAGCAAGGCGCCACCGTAAACTTCCACACCGAGCTGGTAGTAACCCTGTTGCAGGGTACGTGGTCGGGGTTTTATGTGCAGGCATGGACTGTCGGTGTGTGCACCCACCATACACAAACCAGTTTCCGCCGGCGCACTGCCACCGAGCGTAAAAGCAACAAGTGATGAATCATTGCGTATCACCAGGTAGCGGCCTTGCGGTTCCAGTTTCCAGCATTCAGATTCCTCCAGTCGAATAAAACCGGCTGCCTGCAGTTGGCGGCGCAGTTCTTCGGTGGCGTGGAACGGGGTGGGTGAATTCGTAATAAAACGGCAAAGCTGCTGGTTGAGGGATGTCTGTGTCTCAGGCATAAATGTTGATGCGGGTACGGGCAGGCGCTCTATCTTCGCAACGATTTTTGTTTCCACGCCGGTTTTCCAGTGCGCGTCGGTCGTGTTTGCTACGTGTATCGAGCATCACCGGCACCTGTTTCTTGCGGCGGTCGCTACCCTGGCGCCGTTCGTTCTGTC
>JBDNAP010000108.1:0-3216 GCA_039768325.1 Thiogranum sp. | reverse complement strand
CTACAGAGGAAGAGCCGCCTTAACTTAGCGCCATTCGTGGGGGACACTAGTCCGCATATCTCACGGGGATCCTGGATGCAAGCGCACGAGAACAAGCCAGGGCCAGGATAGGCTTGTCCTGAAAACACCCTGTTTCTTGTTTGTCGATAAAGTCCTTCATACATTCAATATCGTCTGTATCTCACACGCTGCCCCGCGAGAAATGCGGACTAGCGCCGGCGTTTTAACCAGATCCAGCTTCCGGATAGTGACAGCAGAATGAGTAGTACCGCCGCAGCGTCGAATAGCCAGGGCCCGAGCCGCCCGAAAAACCGGCCGCTGTGCAGATCCAGTACGACCCGTTCAACAGGCAACACCTCGCCACGATAATGGCGCTGCAGTGCATTTTTGAGTCTTGGCTCAGGTGCGCTGGGTATGGCCCAACGGATGTGGGTGGAATCCTCGGTGCGTCGTTTCCAGCGAATGAAATCGGTATCAGGCTGGTAATAGCCGTGACCGGTACGCACGATGACAGCACCATTCGCATCGACACCGATCTGTTTAATACCTGCCGGAACACCGTCTTTGTCCTGCAGTTGTTCTATGATTTCACCGCGCGGCGTCAGCAGCAGAATATTTTGGCTGATGGCGATAATAAACGTGTCGTTCAAAAAAACTGCTCCAACCAGCTGTCTGTAATTGCCTTCAATTTCCTTGCGATCCAGGTAAAGGTGTTCACCCATCAGGGTAAGGTGGCGATCATCGGCCAGGAAGGTCTGCATGCTGTCCGGTGCCCTGATGCCATACCAGTCGAGCAGCCAGTCACTTTTTATATGATTGCTGTCTAACTGAAAGTCTTCGGTGTGATTGAGGAACAGCCCGGTACCGGCGACAATCAGCACGAATACAACTGCGCTGACACCCATGTATCGATGCCATACGTAGAAGGAACTCAGTTTTAAACGTTGTTTTCTACGGTGCTGGCGCGACATCTTTTTTTCTCAATTCGGCATCCAGAAACAAGGCGAGTGTAGCCATCTTTTTCATTGCGCGAACTGACAGGGTTGCGCCCGAGATGCCGTCGATATCACGATCAAGTGTATTGTCGTTGTCGAGTCGCGCATTCTCGAACTGATCGGTAAAAAATGGATGACGAATTTCCCAGCCGCGACTTTCGCGGAAAACCAGTACCTTGATGTGTTCCAGCAGGCCATCATTTATTACCAGTCCGATAGTGATCGGAAGGTCCTTGCCCACTTCTTCCAGGACCCAGGCACTGCGTTGATTCTGGCGCCAATAACGGATGCGCAGAGTTGAGTAGCGGTGCCCCAGTAATTGCCTGACGAATTGCTTGCGTTCGCCGCTCAGCCAGATAACGGCTGGCTCCGGTACGTTGCCTGAAAAGGTTTCACCCAGGAAATCGTCAGGCTCCTGATAGACGGCCTCTGCCAGCAGCGTCGTGCATAGCAGAGCCGGTATCAGAAAAAAAAGAAGTTTCCTCAGCATAAAGAATACTTCCTGATCGAGGTAACGGAATACGGGGCACAACTGTGCCCCGTACTGTGCCGGAGTCGGCATTGGTTAAACAGTTTAGAACTGGTAGCCGACACCAAGATTCCAACCGTTATCGTTCTTGCTGTCGCCTTCATTGTCCTGTTGTTGTACATCGGCCTTGAGGACGACATCCGGATGCGGCCAGAAGTTTACCCCGGCGTTTACCTGTTTTTTCTCTGAATCGGAATCCCCGTCGCCTGCCTGATTATCCCATTGATTGTAACGCGCGAAGACACCCCATTTAGGTGTGATTCTATAAGAGGGTTCGATGTAGAAACCTTCCTGTTCGTCAGCGCCGACAGATTCGGGGCCGTCGCCGTCAAGATCCCACATGGCATACAGGGCACGCAAACCGAACGGACCGCGCCTGATATCGGCGTGTGTTTCGAACAGCCAGGCGTGGCCGGCGTCCGGGTCCTCGCCCTGGGTAACATCAGACTGATACTGGACGGTGGCGGCCAATTCTATCCCGGCCACACCGGTCCATTTTATGCGCCCGGTGCCTGCCAGATCATTGGCGTCAGCCTGGCTGGTCTTCTGGCGCCCGCTGCGTACGGCATAGTTGTTGTCGGCTGAGGTTTTCAGGCCCTCGTGGATACCCAGATCGTAGCTCCAGCCGGGTGCGATTTCACCATTCAGCGCGGCACCACCCGCCCACCAGGTTGTGGGGATGATGTTCCTTTCGACCGGGTTGCGTTCTACACCGTAAAAAGTTGGCGGTTCATGTGTTTCGTTCAGGATGCCAACAGGTAAGAGGAATATTCCCCCCTTAACATGTTGGTTCGCCGTCAGGTCGTATTCAACATAAGCCTGTTCCAGCTGGACGTCACCGTTGCGATTATCGCCAGAGACGGTGTGTTCGAGTTCGAGTTCAGACCAGAAGCGCAGCCTGTCGGTGAACTGGTGACCGAAAAACAGCACAAAGCGGTGGAAGTCGATTTCTTTCTTGCTGTCCAGATTGTTGTAGTGCAATTCGCCGTAACCGCCGATCTGGGTATTTTCGGCCCAGCTTGCTGCGCCAGAGGCGGTCTTCTGGCTTTCCTCGGCAACGTCTACAGCCGCTTCCACTTTTTCAGCATTGTCTTTCTGGCCCGCTTTCAATGCCTCGATTTCGCGTTGCTGCTGCTGGATGATTTCCCACATTTCTTCCTGGCTGGGCATTTCAGCGGCGGCGGCAGCGCCGGAGATTGTCAGTAATGCTGCAGCCAGCCTGGAACGGGGGTAGGGCCTGGATTTCATGAAATATTGCCTCTGTATTTAAGCTAATCTGATCAGGCAAGATTATAAGAAAGGAGTTACAAATGCAAATCGTTCGCATTAACGATAATGGTGTGTAAAAAATCCCGCTGTTGTCTCCAGTGATGTATGTATTCTGTCGCGTGAGTAACAGAGAGAAAGTCGATCCACTCCTGCCTGCGCGCCTGCAGTGTGAGCGGGTCAGGCTGGCCGTAGCACTGCAAGCAGCACTGCAGCGACCAGTATCAGGGCGGTGAACTCGTTAAACCATCGGTAAAAACGCCTGGTTGCGGGGCACTGCTGGCGCGGAAGCGCCGCGGCAGAACAGCAGACGCGGTGGGCAAAAAGCGCGGCGATAAGCAGCAGCCAGATCTGCAGCCATAACCCGCTCAGTGACCAGTGGCCATTTTAACAGTAACTACACCCCGAAGCCTGTGGTGGGCACTG
>JBDNAP010000107.1:0-8844 GCA_039768325.1 Thiogranum sp. | reverse complement strand
TTTTCGCCAATAAGATCTATGGCTCGTGCTCGCCGCGCTGCATTGCCAGCGGGTTCTAAACCGGCAGTGAACACGGATAGGGTTTCTGCGAGAATCATGGCCGAGCCTCAGGCCATTGCGGCGCTACTCTACTGGCTGCGCGGATACGCTCGGCCCGTGCCGCCTCGTCGAGCAGGACTTCCAGTGCCGGGAGATCATTGTCCCATTCAATCAGTACGGGCACGTCAGGCAGCTGTTGAACCACATCCGCATAGAGTGCCCAGACGGGATCCGATACGCGGTTGTTGTGTGCATCGATCAGATAATCGCCCTTGTCTTCATACCCGGCCAGGTGAATTTCACGGATACGTTCGAGTGGCAGGTGCTGAAGAAATTCACCGGCGGAAGCACTGTTGTTGATCTCATTGACGTAGGCGTTGTTGACGTCGAACAGCAGGTTGCAGTCGGCGGTTTCGCTCAAGGCTGCCAGAAATTCTGCTTCACCCAGTGTCGAGTGACGATAAGTCAGGTAGCTTGACACATTTTCTACAAGCAGGCGCTGGCCGAGAAAGTCCTGCACACGCCGGATACGTTCGGCGACGTGCAGTAGCGCTTCCTCGGTGTAAGGTAGTGGCAACAGGTCGTGATACTGGTGGCTGGCGTGGTTGCTGAAACACAGATGATCCGATACCTGCACCGGCTCATACGCCTCAATCATGTGTTTGATGGTACGCAGATAGGCGATGTCCAGTGGCTCCGTACCGCCGAGTGACATACCTACGCAGTGCAGCGTGATGGGGTAGTCGGCACAGACAGCCGCCAGTTGCCGCGGGATCAGGCCACCCGGCGCGGTGTGGTTGTCGGCCAGGATCTCGAACCAGGGGACCGGCGGGTGTTCCGACAGTACCTGGGTGATATGCGCACTGCGTAGCCCCAGGCCCGTGCCGGCAAGCGCTGCACAGCAGTCATGCTGTGCGGCAGTGGCGGACTGTCCGTCCATGACTGCTTACTTGGCCGGCTTGACCGCTGCTACACGCCCGCCGGTAATCTTGGTGCAGCTGCCTTGCGGAACATACACCCACTCATGGTCGGCATTGTCGAATTTCGCCTGGCTGGCGCATTGATGACTGCCATCGAGTGCGCCGCAGTCATTCATGCCGGCCTTGGCAATGCCGGCGCATTTTTCCCAGTTTTTCGGCTGGTCCGGCACTGCCCAGGCGTTGCCGGCTGCCATCGAAGTACCTGCTGCCAGAATACCGGCGATCGTTGCACGTAATACAGGGTTGTTCGTTTTCATGGCTGTTCTCCTATGGTGGGTAAGGTCTGGCCCGGACGGGGCCATTACTACACAAGACGAATCAGCGCGCGATTTGATTGCAAGGTTTTGCAGTTTCGCTGCCATCATCAGGTTGCTGTCGCGCAGCTCGAGCCAGACGATGGCGATGTGGCTGCGCTGGTAACAGCTGCTGAATGGCCAACAAGCTGCGTGTACTGAGGAAACAGGTTAGAAAGCAGGCAGAAAAACAACGGAGGTTCGAAGACCTCCGTTGCCCTGGCATTACGAACTGCCCGCCTTAACGGCTTACTGAACGATGCCGGTCAGCGCAGAGCCGACCAAAGATGCATAGTCGTTACTCAGCTTCAGTCTCAGGTCGTTGTCGCTGAGTAGCGCCGAAGGCGTGTTGACAGGGGCGCTGACGATGGTCGTCGGGCTGGCGAAGCTGAAGCCGTCACCGATATTGGCCACAGGAGCTTCAACGCCACCCTGCCGAATGGAGTTACCACCGCGAACAGCAGTCAGGGCGTCACGGTCCAGGTCTTTGCTCATTTCCAGGTCTTTGATCATCATGGTCGGTGTCTCCTAAGGTCAGGTCTGGGTTTTAAATTAATGTTGCCCTGGTGGGCGTCGTATGAACGGTTAAGGGTTCATGCCTGACGTTATTGCAGCGACCGTGCCAGAGTCTTCGAGTTGCCATGCGGAAATTCTTATATCTATGTGTTTATTGGTTTTATTCTCATAGGCATCATCTGTGCTTTGATTTTTTCGTAGCGGGACCGGTACGGGAGGTTTGATACAGGCCAACAGCCTGTTCAATGAAGTTCGTTACTTGGCAACAGTATCGGGTACCTTATTCATGAGGAAATGGCGCTAAGTTAAGCCTATTTAGCCCATTGTAGAGTCGAATTCATTCGACCAAGCAACTTACCATTCCATCTATCATCCCGGATATAGCCACAATGTGGGTAACCGCCAATAGCTACTGGCCGAATAAATTCGACCCTACAGAGGAAGAGCCGCCTTAACTTAGTGCCATTCATTCATGAGGGCATACCGATAACGGTAAGAAAGGACCTGGAGAGTTCGCCGCGGCCGGCCTTGTCGACGATCTGTTCCGCGGTACTGGCGATTTCCGACAGCGGACCATTGAAAATTACCATGCCGAGCTGCAGGGTCGCGGGCGCATCAGCGATCGGGTTCTGCACGTTCGGATGCTCAGGCGCCAGAAATACCATCCTGATTTCATTCACTTCGTTCGGGATGGTCTCGCATCCACCGCCGGGTGCAACAAATTCAAAAAGTTCTTCCGGACTATGCAGCGGTACGCTTTCTTCCTTGATTTCCACGTCATCGTCTCTGGCGCTGAATTCAACAGTAAGGATTGGTTTCATGTGCGTTCTCACCTGTTTTCTGTTGCCTGGATGGAGTTCATGCTAAGTGAATGCTCCGATTTTAGCCAGAGCGGTCCCTTAACAGGTGCATCGGGCTGCTCTCCACGACCGCGCGTGTACCCCAGTATCCCGCTGTACCGATAAGCAGTGCTCCGCTCAGTGGAGCGATAAGCCACACCCGCCATTTAAAGACGTAATCCAACTGCATGACATGGCTGTATAACAACCATGCCAGGCATTCTGTGCCAATGGCGGCGACAAGTCCCGCCAGGCCGCCCAGCACCGCAAATTCTGCCAGGTGCCCGGCGCGTAACTGCCGGCGACTGCCGCCCAGCGTGCGCAGCAAGGCACCTTCATAAAGTCTTTCATCGCGACTTGCCTGAAGGGCGGCGAATAGCACCGCAAAACCGGCCAGCAGGACGAACAGCAGTACATACTCCACCGCCAGTGTGACCTGTCTGAATATACGTTCCACCTGGCTGATAATCAGATCCATTTCCAATACCGTCAATGCCGGAAAATTGCGCAGCAGTTCAATAAGAATCGCTTTGTCGGAGGCTGGCAGATAAAAACTGGTCATATAGGTGGCGGCATAATTTTCCAGTACCCCTGGCGGAAACACCATATAGAAGTTGGGCCGGAAAGAATCCCATTGCACTGTGCGGATACTCGTCACTTTCGCCGAGAACGTTTCGCCACCCAGCGAGAAACCGAGTTTATCGCCAAGGCGGATACCAAGACGCTCGGCCAGTTTCGACTCCACCGATACCAATGCCTGCCCTTCGTCAGCCAATTGCCACCAGCGCCCCGAGACAATGTGATTATCGTCCTGCAGGCTCATGGTCCAGGTCAGATTGAGTTCGCGGTTCAGGGCATTATCGGCGCGGGCTTCCTTACTGACGGCACTGCGTACGGCCTGGCTGTTGATGGTGATCAATCGGGCGCGCACCATGGGATACAGTTGCGACGCAGACAGATTGTGCCGGTCCAGGAATTCGCCAACACTGTCTACCTGGTGGGGCAGAATATTGATGGCGAAGTGATTGGGAACATCCTCCGGCAGCTGACTCTGCCATGTGGTGAGCAGATCGGTGCGTACCAGTGCGATCACCGCCATCGCCATCAGCGCCAGTCCGAACGCCAGAATCTGACTGACACTGCTGCGGCTGCGCCGCCACAGATTGTTGACGCCAAAGCGCCAGGCTACGCCAACCTGTGCGTTCAGGCTGCGACCGGCATAGAGCAGGATAAAACCCAGCAGCGCAAGCAGCGCAGCCGCAGCTGCTCCACCGGCCAGCACAGAAAGTGTCAGTGGCCAGCTGTCCGTATAGCGCCACATGAGTGCGACAATCGACAGTATAGCGGCGCCATAGACCAGCCAGGCGCTGCTCGGCATCGGCAGCAGTTCGTGCCGTAACACCCGCAGTGGCGGGACTCCACTGAGTCGCATGACGGGTGGCAGGGCAAAACCTGCCAGTGAGATCAGGCCGGTCGCAAAACCGGCCAGCACCGGCCAGCCGCTTGTGCCGGCGGGCGCCACAGGCAGCAGATCTGCGAGCAGATACAGCAAACCATGCTGAGCCAGCCAGCCGATAAGACAACCGAGTGCGCTGGCCAGCACACCAACGACGGCCAGTTGTGGCAGATAGATACCGAGCAGCTCCCGTTGTGACGCACCCAGGCAGCGCAGCATGGCACTCATGTCGAAATGGCGTTCACTGTAGCGTCGGGCAGCCATGGCGATGGCTACACCGGCCAGCACAATGGCGGCAAGGATGGAAAGCCCGAGAAAACGTTCCGCACGTTCCAGCGCCGTACCCACCGCGCGCCGTCCTTCGCGCACACCGACCAGTTGGTGACTGGGTTCGAGGCGTGACTTCAGCCAGTCCCGGTAGCGAGTGACCGCCGGTTCGGGACCGGCAAACAGGTACTGATAGGACAGTCGGCTGCCGGGCTGGACGACCTCTGTGGCCGCAAGGTCGGCCATATTGATCAGCAACCGTGGCGCTACACCGAATACGTTACCGGCCTGTCCGGGTTCAAAGGTCAGTACCCGTGCTACGGTGAGGGTGTGCGCCCCGACTTCAACCGGGTCACCAACCTCGAGGCCAAGCCGGTTTATCAGGCGGGCAGCAGCCCAGGCCTCACCGGCCTGCGGCGTATCGCCGGTCGGTGCATCTTCGGCGAAGGGCGTTGTGGTGGTGCGCAGGCTGCCGCGCAATGGAAAATCTGCGTCGACTGCTTTTACGCTGGAGAGTTGCAAGGCATCGCCGTTGACGACCACACTGGCGAACTCCAGTGTTTCGGCCACCTTGAGCCCGCGCGCGCCGGCCTGGCTCAGCCAGGCAGGATCAACCGGTCGCGGACTGAGCAGTGCCAGATCGGCACCGAGAAAATCTGCCGACTGGTTGACCATTCCCCGTCCCAGCCTGTCGGTAAAGAAACCGATAGCCGTGCTGGCGGCTACCGCGATGACCAGTGCCGCCACCAGGATGCGTAGCTCACCGGCACGCCAGTCACGCGCCAGAAGGCGTAAGGCAAGTTTCCAATGCGCGATCTGTTTCATGCGTCTGTTGGCGGTCTCACGATACGTCCGTCCTGCAGAAGTATGCGGCGGTCACAACGCTCCGAGAGCTTGTCATCATGGGTGACCAGTACCAGGGTCGTGTCACGTTCCTGATTCAGTGCGAACAACAGGTCGATAATCTTTCCGCCGGTTGCACTGTCCAGGTTACCGGTTGGCTCATCGGCAAACAGGATGGCGGGTTGCATGGAGTAGGCCCGGGCAATGGCTACCCGTTGCTGTTCGCCGCCGGACAGTTGTTTGGGATAGTGATGCAGTCGCGCCTGCAGACCCACATGGCCCAACAGTTGCTCGGCCTGGTCGCGGGCGGCCGGTTTTCCCGCCAGTTCAAGCGGCAGCATGACGTTTTCCAGTGCTGTCAGACTGGACAACAACTGAAACGACTGGAATACGAAACCCACCAGTTGACCACGGACGTGGGCGCGGCCGTCTTCATCCAGTCCATTGAGCCGGTAGTGCGAAAGATACACCTCGCCACTGCTGGCTGGATCGAGGCCGGCCAGCAGACCGAGCAATGTCGATTTGCCGGAACCGGAGACGCCGACAATAGCCACAGTCTCTCCGCGCTTGATCTCCAGATCGATGCCGGACAGAATATCCAGCGGGCCAGCGGCGGTTTCGACCCGCTTGCCCAGTCCCTGGGCAACGATCATGGTGTTATTCTGTGTTCCGGTCATGATGTTTCGAACCCTACTCCTGCTGGCGTTGGCCAACCTGCCGCTGTCAGCCTCGGCAAATACCATTCTGATTGTAGGCGACAGCCTCAGCGCCGCGTATGGCATGCCGGTTGAACAAGGCTGGGTGAGACTGCTGCAACAGCGCCTGGACACCGATCACTATCCATATACCATTGTCAACGCCAGTATCAGCGGTGACACAACCGCAAACGCCCTGAACAGACTGCCACAAGCGCTCGGCAGGCACCAGCCGGCCATTGTCGTCCTGGAGCTGGGTGGCAACGATGGCCTGCGTGGTTTGTCAACGGCTGAGATGAAACGCAACCTGGCAGCCATGATACAGACCGTCAGGCAGTACGGTGCCGAGGTGCTTTTGATCGGTGTGCGGCTGCCGCCCAATTATGGTCCGCGTTATACGCAGCAATTCCATGCCGTTTATCTTGAGCTGGCGAAGGAATACAAATTGGCGGTGCTACCTTCCCTGGTCGATGGGGTAGGCACACGGAATGAATTGATGCAGGCCGATGGCATCCATCCCAACAGCAGGGCTCAGCCACTGATTGTGACTCAAGTGTGGCAACAATTGCGCCCGCTGATGGACGCCATGCAGGACCAAGTGCGCTGATTTTCGGGTCAGCCGGTCTCTAATATGACCACAAGGCCAGAAGTGAACCCGACTGAAAGGGCCGACAGCATTCATTTTACCGACTGGAACATCTTGTTATTGCATACAATTCCGGTACTGTTGTGGTGTTTTCATCAATCTCCTCCTCCTCTACACCGGCGAAATATCCGCCAGCCGGGATAGCAACGGGTTCCATTCGACCAGCGACTGCCCGGGTCAAAAGTCTGTCGTATAATCGCATTTCGAAAATGAGCGTAGGGCTGTAAATCTCTATTCGATTAACTATAACTGTTTCACCCTTGCCTGTAATTGACTATTTTACTCGGATATTTTATTAAAAACAGAGTAAATTAGTAGGGCATTTCGGGAGGCGTGCTTATGGATCAGCGCCAGCTTAAGGAGTTGCTGATTTATGTTATGAACCATCGCAGACTGCGCTGTGCGCTGCGAAAAGAGCTGGCGAGTTGTCGATCCATGTGCTGCGCATGGCACCGCCTGCGGACATGGAGATACCTGGATGCCATGAGATCGCGTATTGCACAGAGGCTCCCCAATTCGGGCAGTCTTTATTGAGGATGCCATCAATGTCGCCCGCATTGCCTGCGCGTCTGGATCGTCTGCTGCGTAAAACTCTGCGACGCTTCCTGAATGTTCAGGCAACTGAAGTGTGGGCGATTTTCTGGTCATTCAGTTATTTTTTTGCCTTACTGTGCAGTTATTACATTCTCAGGCCCATGCGCGACGAAATGGGCATTGCCGGTGGTGTGGAGAATCTCCAATGGCTGTTCAGTGCCACTTTTGTGGCCATGCTGGTGGCTGTACCTTTGTTCGGCTGGCTGAGTTCACGCTTTCCGCGCCGGCGTTTCCTGCCCTATCTGTACTATTTCTTTATCTTTGATCTGCTGCTGTTTTTTGTTCTGTTTCGATCAGATATCACCCACGCCTGGGTGGCACGGGCCTTTTTTATCTGGGTCAGTATCTTCAACCTGTTCGTGGTGTCGGTGTTCTGGAGCTTTATGGCCGACCTGTTCAGTAACGAACAGGCCAAACGCCTGTTTGGTTTTATCGCTGCAGGTGGAACCGTTGGCGCATTGGTCGGACCGGTTTTGACGGCGGGGCTGGCGATTCCCCTGGGGCCGACCAATCTGCTGTTGCTGTCGGCGTGTTTTCTGCTGTGGGCCGTGTTCTGTGTGAATCGGCTGATCGGCTGCTGCACGGAGCGGCAAGACAGCGCCGCTGTGAACACGACTGCCTTACCAGATACCGAACAAGCCATGGGCGGGGGGGTGTTTGCGGGTATCCAACTGGTGGTACGCTCACCCTATCTGCTCGGCATCTGTGGGTTGATGCTGTTGTTTACAACCCTGGCGACCTTTCTTTACTTTCAGCAGGCGCAGATCATTCGCGACCATTTTGCCGACTCCGCAGAACGCACAGCGGTGTTTGCGGCGATGGATCTGGCGGTCAATACGCTGACCATCGTGATACAGATCTTTGTGACCGGGCGGCTGGTGAAACGGCTGGGCCTGGCGGTGACCCTGGCCTTGATTCCGCTGTTACTGGGCGCAGGTTTTGCCGTGCTGGGCAGTGCGCCGCTGCTTCCGGTGCTGGTTGTGGTACAGGTGCTGCGTCGCGCGGGTAACTACGCCATCATGCGCCCGGCGCGCGAAATGCTCTATGTAGTGCTCGGCCGTGAAGAAAAATACAAGGCGAAGAATTTTATCGATACGGCCGTGTATCGGGCGGGTGACGCGATGAGTGCCTGGGTTTATGCTGGTTTGCGTGCGATGGGTTTCAGTCTGGGCAGTATTGCCTGGCTGGCTGTGCCGGTAGCCGGTCTCTGGGCCTGGCTGGCGTATACGCTGGGCAAACGACAGGGGCTGATCGCGGCGTCGGCAGAAGCTATTAAACCGGCAATAAAATACCGCTTGTAGGAGCGCCGCCCTGCATACCGATTTCACCCGGTACCCCAGGGCACCCTCTCTTGCTGCGCAATTCACCTTGTCTTGCTGCGCAATTCACCTTGTCTCGCCTGACGGCGATTCACCTTGTGATAAATGGAATGTACTGCGTATTTCAACAGCTTTCAGGAATTTACCCATAGTGCGGTCCTGCACCAACCTGCATGAATATTTATGTAATGATTGGGGATGTAAACTTAATTCAGGAAAACGGAGCGTGATATGAGACAGTTTAGCCGCAGGACCTTGTTAAAAGTACTTTGTGGAGTGGGACTTGCTGCGGGCAGTTGCCCGTCGTGGTTACTGGCGAAACCCCGCCAGGCGATTAAAAAGCCGATCCCGGTTTCA
>JBDNAP010000590.1:0-3329 GCA_039768325.1 Thiogranum sp. | reverse complement strand
TACCGCAATATAGGATCATTGGCGGGTAGCAGCTGTTCGCATTGCACAGCCTGCGGGTTTTCCCAGCTGATCTGCTGACCCTCTTTTCCATGTGGTTTGCCATGCCATTTGAAAACACGGTACATATGTAACCGCACCCGTCTTTCCGGGTAGTCGTATACGCGTGTAATCCAGGGATAGGCCTGGTCAAGTTCGATGCCGAGCTCCTCGTGCAATTCGCGTGCAAGAGCGACAACAGGAGTTTCGCCGCTTTCAAATTTACCGCCAGGAAATTCCCAGTAGCCGGCCCAGGGCTTTCCGGCCGGACGTTCAGCCATCAGTACACGACCATCGGTCCGGGTGACTATGCCTGCGGCGACATCAATAACTGCTGTGTATTCTCCATGCATAAACTGATCATTAAGATAAGACGCTGAATGCGTATGTTAAACATAATCCGGGGTACACTAGCACCGGGGGTCGATGATCTGGCAAATGGGCCGTTTCTTTGAACAGCGCTTGTTGTTCAAGCCAAAGACAATGCCTTTCATTCGCCAGAACGGCTTTCGCTTAGCAGTTACGGTATCATTCAAGCCAATTGTTGTTAATTAGAAAGATACATCGAACCGCTTATGCTCAGGTGTAATTGCTATCACCGCTGTTCCATAAGCAGTGAGTAAAAAGGGTTAAACCTCAATCAGATGTTGCGATGGTTGTGCGAATAAACATTGTAACAGAAGGGGATTTAAGCCTTGGCACATCGCCCAACGCTGTACTGATGCAGATCTGGGCGGCGATGTGCGTGTACCTTCTGCTTGCCTATATCAAGTTCTTGAGCACGATTGATGAAGTTCGGCCGGTGCCACTGATCCGACCGACTGGATCAACTGCTTTCTGACGGCCTGCCTGTCTACTCAATATCCGGTACTGCAATCGTGACCGACTTCGCCTCCGCCATGTTGCGGATGGCGGTGTCCAGTTCAACCTCGTCCGGGTTTTCCCTGCTCTGTTGACGTAACTGGGCAACCAGTTCGGCTTGTTCCAGGATTTGCTTCTCCCCGTGTCTGTCCTTGAGGAACGCGGCCCACGGGACGAACTTGGTAGTGGGAAATATTTCACCCGGTTGTGGGGAAACGTCGATGTTCAGACCGGATATGTAGAACAGGCATTTCCCATGGAAGCTATGGGCGTGGGAGATGGTGCGCAGGGTGCGGTCAAACTCCACCTGGGTGTTGATCTGAGCGGCGGTCAGTGCCGGCCATGGAGAAGTGACGATCCAGGGCATGGGATAGATCAGATTCATTTCCATATGGTCGCGGCCCAGCACCGATTCATCCAGGTGCCGGCGAAAGTAAAACATTTCGGGCTTCAAGTGCTCGCCGATGGGTATCCGGCGACCGTTCTGAAGTTCCGGCTCCAGGTGCATCAGTTGATGCTGCAATGAGCTGCTGGCCAGGAAGCTCTTGGATGTACTATGCGTGTGGGTTGGCGTGAAGTTGCCGTCGGCATCGCGCTTGACCAGGCGCCGCATGTTGAGGAACAGACCTTCCTGACGCGTGCCACGCAGCAAGCCGTTGTCGATGCGCAGGCACAACTGATCGTTACAGCGTTCCAGTAGCACATCAGTCCGAGCAATGCGATATTTTTCCAGATACCAGTCGGTGATGGCCGCCAGCTTGCCACAACACGCGGTTTGACGATTGTTACTGGTGTGTATTCTGTTGTAGGTCCCAAACGAGTTGCGGTCCGCGTCGTAGCCTACGTGGCTGGCCTGTATGATGGCCAATACTTCGCCATGCTCGGTATAGGGGCCATGACGATCAGTGGCGACAACCGCCCCACCGCGACCAAGATTGAACGGAAAGGTACCAAAGTGCTTGGTGATGAGAATGATCGGATAACCCTGGTTTTCGTCGGAGCAGAACGCCCGCGACGGGAGAATGCTGCCCGGCTCACATCCCATCGACTTGACGTAATTGTAGAGTCGAGGTACGAAGCTGCTGTAACGAAAGGTGGTGGCGGCCACGATACGGAAGTTCCGTATCAACTCTTCGACATTGGCTGCAGACGTGAACATGTGTACCCTTTTACTCTGTGTTTAGATAGGGACTTAGCCTCTCTCTAAAAGTGGATGCCAGGCAGTCGGCGCGAGAAGCGCCGCCGTTATTCTTCCGATTCTGTATCCATGAAATGCCTTCCACTGGCATCTCAGAAATCGCACCACTTCCATTCTAACCCATAAATTCGGCGGGCAGTATACGTAGTCTGGCCCGTCGGCGGCTCCGCCGACGCAGGAGATGCCTATCGCCGTAGCGTCTACGCTCAATTAGAAAGCCTATAACCCAGGCGAACAAACAGATTCCACCAGTTGTAAATCAAGGCCACGAGGCGGGCTATGATCTGACTGGTTTTAAGCTCTCGGGTGACAAAACCGCCCCAGCCCCATTTCGTTTTTCGCCTCTCACATTCCGCGTTGTACCGGGTCCGCACCCCCCCAGTCATGCACCTGGGCGATCAGTTCCTTGACCCGTTTGGAGCAGCGTACCTTTGTTTACTACGATGAAAACCGGCTGTATCAGGTATACGAGAACGGGGTATGGCTGTCCAGTTACGAGTATAATGCACAGGGTCAACGGGTTAAGAAAACGACGGCCAACGGAGCAGTGATTCTGTACCAGTATGACCTGGCCGACCACCTGATCAGCGAACTTCACTATGATGGCACACGGGTTCGTGACTATGTTTGGCTGGATGATACGCTGGTTGCACAGATCGAAGCGGATGGCAGCGTCCACTATCTCCATGGTGACCATCTAGACACGCCAAGGGCGGCGACGGATGCTGACGGCAGGGTCGTGTGGCGCTGGGAGAGTGAGGCTTTTGGTGGGGCACCGGCGCAGTTTGTAGAAGGACTAATCAATACGATAGGCGGTTCGTTTAGTTTAAATACCGCTCTGAAGTACGACGTGGATACAATACCTGCACCACCGAGTAGCGAGGCGGCAGGTAGATGAACCAATATATGATGACAAAGGTTGTACGCCGGACTGTCGCAGCAACGCACGGTATACCGCGGGTTCAACCCTTGAACTTGACCAGCCGGGTCACCTGGATGTCGGAGATGAACACGACACCGGAGTGTTTATTGAAATACGGCGCAAAACCTTCGAGTATCGGATTGACCAGTTCCTCCGGGACGGCGGCGATGATCATGATGAGGACATCATCTTCGTTGAACATCAGGTGTCCCTCGTGAAAACCGTGACTGCCCTTGCCGGAGAGATTGTTGATGATGGTGTAGCCTTTCACGCCGGCACGGTCGAGCAGGTCCGTGGCGAATTCCTGCCCCT
>JBDNAP010000589.1:0-9385 GCA_039768325.1 Thiogranum sp. | reverse complement strand
GCTCTCCTCGCTTTAGCCCTATTTTTATAGCGCCCGCAATCTGATTTCAAATCGGCGCTGCTGACAAAGTTTAGGCTGTTTTCACCGGCAGGGTCAAGTACCGTTACTAGGAGTCGGGATTTACCCGGCAGGCTTTGAGCAGAAGTCATCAGAACCACCACAGTTGGGTTAGACTGTGTCATTTTTTAGAGACGGGAGAGGAGTAACAGGATTATGGTTTCTCTGGAAACACCGATTTGCGATTTTGGTGCGCCGGCAATTGATTTCGCACTACCGGGCGTCGATGGAAAGGTCTGGAGCCTGGATCAGTGTCGAGGCGACAAGGGCTTGCTGGTGATGTTTATCTGTAACCACTGTCCTTATGTGCAGTCGATCCGTGACCGCTTGGTTCGCGATACAAGGGAGTTACTGGACTGTGGTATTAACAGTGTGGCAATCATGTCCAACGACCCGGCCGACTATCCGGAAGATTCGTTTGATAATATGAAAGTTGTCGCGGAGCAGGAAAACTACCCTTTCCCCTACCTGCTGGATGAGAGCCAGGAGATTGCGCAGGCATATGGCGCTGTTTGTACACCGGATTTCTTTGGTTACAACAGCGACCTGGAACTCCAGTACCGTGGACGACTGGATGCCAGCCGCAAGGAGGCTGCGCCCAGCGATGCGCGCCGTGACCTGTTTGAAGCCATGTTGCAGGTGGCGCGGACAGGCCGTGGGCCACAAGAGCAGATTCCCAGCATGGGCTGCTCCATCAAATGGAAGCACGAGGCAGGCTAGTACACCTTCAGGGAGTGCTGATGGTGCCCCAGGCGCCCTCTTAAATTAATACCTGTATAGATATTACTTTTTGCCACCCGGATGGGTCGTCAACTATTCGACGCCGCGAGAAATCAATAGTTGCTCCCTGCTGCCATCTGGTGGAAAATGGCGCGCTCGCGATCCGGGCCACCCTCCAGCCTGGCGGCTTTTAGGCAGGGGAGAGTGGCTTCACTGGATCTCACTATGCTGGTGACGCCGCTGAGTTTGGCGCTACCGCTACGCAGTGAAAAATTTGTGAGCAGTCACACTCCGGTTGTGAGTGGGGGCTGTTTTTCCGCCGTTTTCGGGGCGGCAGACAACCAGATTTCAAGTCATAAACAGGAGATAGCAATGGCCTCGCGTAAAGAGCTTGCGAATGCGATCCGTGCATTGAGTATGGATGCGGTACAGAAAGCCAAGTCCGGTCACCCGGGTGCACCCATGGGTATGGCGGATATCGCAGAAGTGCTTTGGAATGATCACCTTAAGCACAATCCCGCTAATCCCAAGTGGGCCGATCGTGACCGATTTGTTTTATCCAACGGTCATGGTTCCATGCTCATCTATTCTCTGTTGCATCTGACCGGTTACGAGTTGTCGATCGATGACGTAAAGAACTTCCGTCAGCTGCACTCCAAAACACCGGGACACCCGGAATACGGTTATGCGCCCGGTGTCGAAACGACCACCGGTCCTTTGGGGCAGGGCATCACCAACGCGGTGGGGATGGCGATTGCCGAAAAAGTTCTGGCCGGCCAGTTCAACCAGGAAGGTCACCACATCGTTGATCACTACACTTATGTTTTCATGGGTGACGGTTGCATGATGGAGGGTATTTCCCACGAAGCCTGTTCGCTTGCGGGTACCCTGGGTCTCGGCAAACTGATTGCGTTCTGGGACGACAACGGCATTTCCATCGACGGTCACGTCGAAGGCTGGTTTACAGACGATACGCCGAAGCGTTTTGAAGCTTACGGCTGGCACGTGATACGCGACGTTGATGGTCACGATTCAGAGGCGATCAACAAGGCGATTCACGAAGCCAAGTCTGTGAATGACAAACCGACACTGATCTGTGCCAAGACCGTCATCGGTTACGGTGCGCCAAACCTGTGCGGAAGCCACGATTGTCATGGTGCCCCACTGGGTGACGACGAAATCAAGGCCACGCGTGAAAACCTGGGCTGGGATCATGCACCGTTTGAAATTCCTGCCGACATCTACACTGGCTGGGACGCCAAGGACAAGGGTGGTATCGCTGAACAGGCGTGGAGCGAGAAATTCGCGGTCTATAAGAGTGCGCATCCGGAGCTGGCGGCTGAATTCGAGCGCCGTGTGTCTGGTGAACTGCCGGCCAAATGGGCAGAGGATGCGGCTGCGTTTATTGCCTCTGTGGACGATAAGGCTGAGACGATTGCCTCGCGTAAGGCCTCACAAAATTCGCTGAACGGTTTTGGTCCGCTGTTACCGGAGTTCCTGGGCGGCTCTGCCGACCTGGCGGGTTCCAATCTTACTATCTGGTCCGGTTCAAAGGGTGTCAGCAACACCGTTTCCGACGGCAATTACCTCTATTTTGGTGTGCGTGAATTCGGCATGTCGGCCATTATGAACGGCATCACCCTGCACGGCGGCTTCATTCCCTACGGCGCCACCTTCCTGATGTTCTCCGAATATGCGCGTAATGCACTGCGTATGGCAGCGCTGATGAAGGTGCAGAGTATCTTCGTCTATACCCACGACTCCATCGGTCTGGGAGAAGACGGTCCGACTCATCAGCCGGTTGAACAGACAGCGACCCTGCGGATGATCCCGAATATGGCGGTCTGGCGTCCCTGCGACGCAGTTGAGTCCGCTGTGTCATGGAAAGCCGCTATCGAGCGTAAGACCGGTCCAAGCAGCCTGATCTTTTCACGCCAGAATCTGGCTCATCAGAGTCGTACCGCCGAACAGATTGCCAGCATCGAGCGCGGCGCTTATGTCCTCAAGGATTGCGACGGTGCGCCGGACGCCATAATTATTGCCACTGGCTCCGAAGTGGACCTGGCCATGCAGGCGGCCGACCAGCTCAGCGGCAAAAAGATTCGCGTGGTCTCTATGCCATCCACCAACGTGTTCGACGCCCAGGACGAAGCCTACCGCGAGTCGGTGCTGCCGTCTTCCGTGCAGGCGCGGGTGGCGGTAGAAGCAGGTGTGACCGATGGCTGGATCAAATATGTAGGCTTGCAAGGCAAGGTTATCGGTATCAATACCTTCGGTGAATCTGCGCCGGCCGGCGATCTGTTCAAGCATTTCGGCTTTACCACTGAGAACGTTGTAAAGGCCGTGGAAGCGGTGCTGTAGGCATTCGCAATACCCAGTTTATTTTTCAGTTCACACAAAGAAAATTACGGAGAGACAAGTATGACAATCAAAGTCGGTATCAATGGTTTTGGCCGTATCGGTCGTATGGCGTTCCGCGCGATCAGCAAGGACTTCAGCGATATTGAAGTCGTTGGTATCAACGATCTGCTGGACGCCGATTACCTGGCTTACATGCTTAAGTACGATTCAGTACACGGCAACTTCGATGGTGATGTCGCTGTTGAGGGCAACAACCTGGTGGTGAATGGCAAGACCATCCGCTTGACAGCCGAACGCGATCCCGCCAACCTGAAGTGGGGTGACATCGGTGCCGACCTGATTATCGAATGCACCGGCTTTTTCCTGACCGAAGAAACCTGTCAGAAGCACATCGACGCTGGCGCCAAAAAGGTTGTGCAGAGCGCGCCTTCCAAGGACGGCACGCCGATGTTTGTCTACGGTGTCAACCACGAAACCTATGCTGGACAGGCCATTGTGTCAGCCGCTTCCTGTACCACGAACTGCCTGGCGCCGGTTGCCAAGGTGCTGAATGACAAGTGGGGTATCAAGCGCGGCCTGATGACTACCGTGCACGCTGCGACTGCGACCCAGAAAACCGTTGACGGACCGTCCATGAAAGACTGGCGCGGTGGCCGCGGTATTCTGGAAAACATCATTCCGTCTTCCACCGGTGCGGCCAAGGCTGTGGGCGTGGTTCTGCCGGAACTGAACGGCAAGCTGACCGGTATGGCCTTCCGCGTGCCGACCTCAGACGTGTCTGTGGTTGATCTGACCTGTGAGCTGGAAAAAGAAGCTTCCTATGACGACATCTGTGCGGCCATGAAAGCGGCTTCTGAAAGCGGTGATATCAGCAAGACCCTGAGCTACACCGATGAGAAAGTGGTTTCCACCGACTTCCGTGGTTGCGGTTTTTCCTCCATCTTCGATGCCGGTGCCGGCATCGCGCTGGATGGTACCTTTGTGAAGCTCGTCTCCTGGTACGACAACGAGTACGGTTACACCTGCAACATGCTGCGTTTTGTACAGCACGTGGCAGCCAACTAAGCAGCTCTGAGTGTGTGGTGGCCAGGCGCGATCGCGCATGGCCACCCTGTACCGCCTGTAAAATAAGTCCCAGAGGTTTTTGGTAAGCATGATGCTTAGCAAAAGTTTTTGGAAAACACTGGAGTGCCAACAATGTCTTTTATCAAGCTGACCGATCTTGATCTTGCCGGCAAGCGCGTCCTCATCCGCGCCGACCTTAACGTGCCCGTCAAGGACGGCAAGGTGACTTCGGACGCCCGCATTGCGGCGTCGATGCCCACTGTCGAACACTGTATCAAGGCAGGTGCCAAAGTCATGGTCATGTCCCACCGCGGCCGTCCGCAAGAGGGCAAGGCCGATGACGAGAACTCCATGGCTCCCATCGCCGCTGACATGTCCGCCAAACTGGGCAAGGATGTGCGTTTGATCAAGGATTACCTCGATGGCGATTTCGATATCGCCGAAGGTGAAGTGGTTCTGCTGGAAAATGTGCGTTTCAACGCCGGCGAGAAGAAGGATGAGGAAGCGCTGGCAAAAAAATACGCCGCCCTGTGTGATGTCTTCGTGATGGATGCCTTTGGTACCGCGCACCGCGCCCAGGCCTCCACCCACGGCGCCGGTAAATTCGCCCCCACCGCCTGCGCCGGCCTGCTGCTCGCTGACGAACTGGAAAATCTTGCCAAAGCGCTGGCCGATCCGGCACGACCGATGATTGCTATCGTGGGTGGTTCCAAGGTGTCCACCAAACTGACCGTACTGGAAGCGTTGTCGGAAAAGGTTGACCAGCTGGTGGTCGGCGGTGGCATCGCCAATACCTTCCTCAAGGCTACCGGCAAGAACGTCGGCAAGTCATTGTGCGAAGACGATCTTGTGGATACCGCTAGGGCACTCATCGAAAAGATGAATGCGCGTGGAGCCAGCATTCCGATTGCGAGTGATGTGGTGTGTGGCAAGCAGTTCGACGAAAACGAGCCGGCTGTTCTGAAAGATGCAGGAGACGTGGAAGACGATGACATGATCTTCGACATCGGCCCCAATTCCGCACAGGAACTGGCGGATATCATAGGCAAGGCGGGCACCATAGTCTGGAACGGTCCAGTCGGTGTGTTTGAATTCGACCAGTTCGGCGAAGGCACGAAAACGGTATCGATGGCGATCGCTGACGCCAGCGGCTTCAGCCTGGCCGGCGGTGGCGACACCATTGCGGCCATCCAGAAGTATGATATTTACGATAAGGTATCCTATATCTCTACCGCCGGTGGTGCCTTCCTGGAATACCTGGAAGGCAAAACACTGCCGGCCGTAGCGATGCTGGAAGAGCGTGCCAGGTAAGTCTTTCGGCGTCTGTGTCTATAGTCACGCAGGACCTGTGGTGTGCAAAACCGGCATGATGTCTGCGGTGCTCTCCGACACGGTATTTTCAGAGGATAAATTCAGCCGAGCATGCAGCGAAGAACCAAGATAGTAGCGACCCTTGGTCCGTCTACCGACGATCCCAAGGTCATGGATGCCATGATCCAGGCTGGCGTGGATGTGGTGCGTGTGAATTTTTCTCACGGTAGCCATGAAGAACATCTGCAGCGTGCCGAGAATGTGCGTAACCGGGCGCGGGCACACGGTCGTCAGGTCGGTGTATTGGCAGACCTGCAGGGCCCCAAGATCCGTATCGCCAGATTCTCGGATGACCCGGTTGTGCTGCAGGAAGGTGCGCGTTTCGTTCTTGATGCATCGCTGGCTGACGATGCCGGCAACCAGGAACGGGTCGGACTGACTTACAAGGCATTGACAGACGACGTCAAGCGCGGCGACACCTTATTGCTTGACGATGGTGCTGTCGTGCTCTGGGTCGAGGAAGTCACCGGCTCGGAAATTGAAACCCGTGTTGTTGTCGGAGGTACGCTATCCAATAACAAAGGTATCAATCTGCAGGGTGGGGGCCTGTCCGCACAGGCACTTACCGAAAAGGATCGCGCCGATATCAGGGTGGCCGCTGAAATGCAGGCCGACTATGTCGCGGTATCGTTTCCACGCCGGGCTGAAGATGTCAATGAAGCGCGCGAGTTGCTTTACCGGGCGGGTGGGCACGGTGGTATCGTTTCCAAGATTGAACGCGCTGAAGCCATGGAGGCGCTCAACGAGATTATCGAAGCCAGCGATGCAGTCATGATCGCACGCGGCGATCTGGGCGTTGAAATCGGCGACGCTGAGTTGCCCGCCGTACAGAAGCGGATCATACATATTGCGCGCACCTTGGACCGCGTGGTGATTACCGCTACGCAGATGATGCAGTCCATGATCGAGAACCCAATCCCTACACGGGCTGAGGTTTTCGACGTCGCCAACGCCGTTATCGATGGTACCGATGCCGTTATGCTCTCTGCGGAAACGGCTACCGGCAAGCATGTGGCCAAGGTCATAGAAGCGATGGACCGCGTCTGCCGTGGCGCCGAGCGCCAGCGTATGGAAATGGCCCAGGAGCGGCGCAGTTCCATGAGTTTCAAGCAGGTCGATGAGGCGATTGCCAAGGCTGCCATGTACACGGCTAACCATACAGGTGTTAAGGCTATTGCAGCGTTGACGGAGTCCGGTGCCACACCTTTATGGATGTCGCGTATTAGTTCCGGAATCCCGATCTATGCCTTGACGCGCCATGTGGAGACGCGTAGAAAGGTAACCCTTTATCGGGGTGTTTACCCCGTGAGCTTCGACGTTACCACCAGCAGTCATCGGCAGCTGAATCGGGAAGCCATCGAAGAATTGGTGAGGCGCGGTGCGGTACGTGATGGAGACCTCGTCATTATCACCAAAGGTGATTTGATGGGTGTACACGGCGGTACCAACGCAATGAAAATTATTCGCGTGGGCGAACACATCCTCGAAGTGGAGTGATGCCCGGCCCCACAAATACACAATATCCATGACACTTAATGACAGATAAATCCTGAGGAGACCATCATGGCCTTGATATCCATGCGTCAATTGCTCGATTATGCAGCTGAAAACAGTTTCGGCATGCCCGCGTTCAACGTCAATAATATGGAACAGGTGCACGCCATCATGCAGGCTGCCGATGAGACCGACAGCCCTGTCATTATGCAGGGTTCGGCGGGCGCGCGTTCCTATGCCGGTGAACCCTTCCTGCGTCACCTGATTACTGCTGCGACTGAAATGTATCCGCATATTCCGATAGTTATGCACCAGGACCACGGCTCCGAGCCTGCGGTCTGCCTGCGTTCTATCCAGTCCGGTTTTTCGTCGGTGATGATGGATGGCTCACTGATGTCCGACATGAAGACGCCGGCCACATTCGAATATAACGTAGACGTTACCCGTACAGTCGTTCAAATGGCGCATGCCGGTGGTGTTTCCGTTGAAGGTGAGCTGGGTTGCCTGGGTTCGCTGGAAACCGGTGAGATGGGTGAAGAGGACGGTCATGGCGCGGAAGGTAAACTGTCCATGGATCAGTTGTTGACCGATCCGGAAGAAGCCGCAACTTTTGTCAAGGAAACCGGCGTCGATGCGTTGGCGATAGCCATCGGTACCAGCCACGGTGCCTATAAGTTTACCCGTCCGCCGACCGGTGACATCCTGGCAATCAATCGCATCAAGGAAATCCATGCACGCCTGCCCAACACACACCTGGTCATGCACGGCTCTTCGTCGGTACCGCAGGACTGGCTGAAGATCATCAACGATTACGGCGGTGATATGGGTGAAACTTATGGCGTACCCGTAGAAGAAATCTGCGAAGGAATCAAGCATGGGGTACGCAAGGTTAATATCGATACCGATCTGCGTATGGCCTCAACCGGCTCTATCCGTAAGTTCATGGCTGAGAACAAGTCAAACTTCGATCCGCGTAAATTCCTCAAGGCTTCGACAGCGGCCATGAAGGATATTTGCAAGGCACGTTATGAGTCGTTCGGTTGCGCGGGCCATGCTTCCAAGATCAAGACCATCAGCCTGGAAGACATGTACAAGCGCTACGAGTCGGGTGAGCTGGATGCGCGTGTAAACTGACGCCCATACCCGAAAGGGAAGAGTAGAGGCGGCCCTTGCGGCCGCCATTTTTTTGTTGGAACAGCTCGCAGTCCTACTGCATTAATCAGCTGTCATCTTCGGTAAAAAAAGCGGTCGATCGGGACAGGTCGATAAATTCGTTTTGATATTTGCCGATTTTCTCGCCTAATATCCGCGCTTCCGGGGTTTCGTACAGCGTCGATAGCTGATGCGCGTTGTCCCAGTAGTATTCGATAATGCCGTCATAGGGTTCACTCATACCACGATCGCTGATCAGCTTCTGACCCATTTCCACTCTAAGGGTCAGGTTCTTGGCGTAGCGTACGGCCTGGTAGAAAGCCGCTATTCTTTCGATAAGCTCGTTATACTCCGTACTATTCCAGCATTCGCGGAATTCTTCCGCAGAAACTCCTGACTTTTTTCGAAAGCAGTTGATGTAACGAATCATACGCCTGATCCTCGTCGATCATGATGAGTGTAGTGTAGAGCGAATGCTTTTATAACAAAAAAGAGTGCCGAGTTGTTAAAGAATCGGGGGATTATTCAGTGCTGCAGCCTGTTCGCGCAGGCCGAGGATATGTTCTTCCCAGTAGCGTGGTGAACTGAACCAGGGAAAGGCGATTGGAAAGGCGGGGTCCTGCCAGCGCCGCGCTATCCAGGCGGCGTAGTTGAGCATGCGCAGGGTCCGCAAGGCTTCTATCAGTATTACGCTGGAATAGTCGAATTCAAAGAAGGTCCGGTAGCCTTCCAGGAGGTCTTCGAGTTGAATGCGCATTTCCTCGACCTCACCTGACAACAGCATCCAGATATCCTGAATGGCTGGTCCGCTGCAACTGTCATCGAGATCAACAAAATGGGGCCCCTTGTCGGTCCATAATATATTGCCTTTATGGCAGTCACCGTGCAGGCGGATTTGAGCAACAAAACCGGAGGCTTCGAATAGCGCTCTGATTTGCTTTAACAGGTCATCGCTGAGTGTGGTATAGGCGTCCAGCAAGTAGTCAGGTACCAGCTTGTTTTCCAACACAAAGTGGCGCGAGGCATCGCCCAGTGTTTCAATATCGAGCCTGTTGCGGTGCTGGAAACCGCGTATGGCACCGACGGCGTGCATACGGCCGAGAAAGCGGCCCATCTGCTGGCGCTGTGCCTGGGTGTCCAGGTCGGGCCAGCGGCCACCGCAGCG
>JBDNAP010000588.1:0-5665 GCA_039768325.1 Thiogranum sp. | reverse complement strand
CCGGATATAGCCACATTGTGGGTAGCCGCCAACAGCTCCTGGCCGAATAAATTCGGCCCTACAGAGGAAGAGCCGCCTTAACTTAGTGCCATTCGCCTCAGGGCTCTTTTATTTGAAAGTTTATCCCGGCTGAGATACTTGCGGCCTGGAAATACGAAATTGCTATAACGCTGTATTACCCGGTGTTGCGCATGCCACTGGCATCCGCTGCAGCCAGGAGCCATCCCGGCCCGTCATGTACAATCTCCGCTTGTTATTTAAGGGGCTCAGTCATCCTGGTTATTTCCTGGCAGTCCAGTCATGGCTGGATCGGTTCCTGGGGGAAGCAGAGTCTCCCGATTTTGTGTGAGGCATGGTTGGCATCAAATTTCTGAATGAGGGCTATGTCTGAGTCCTGGAACAGACAGATTGTTACCCCGTTTCTTGGACTTTTTGGCAAACTATCTGCAGATTAAAAATGATACAACCGGGCACAAAAAGTGTAGTAAAGGCATTAAAGGGATAAGGCTGAAAGCTATTTATGAGACGGACGCCTGGCCTGCCAGCCGTAGTCGATATATTCCCAGTCAACCCTGTTTCCCTTTAGCGTGATCACATTGAAGCCTTCCGACGTGCCATGCCAGGGTCCGCGCCACCAGCGTGCACAGATCGCGCCGCCGGTGATAAAGGTGGTATTACGCCACCACAGCCGTTCCTTGACGTGCAGATGTCCCTGCAGCACCAGTACGAGATTATGTTTCTCAAAGATCTTCAATACGTCCGTGTTGTTGGTGACCACCCGGTTCGACGGGGCCGAGAAGGTTGCGCCGTTCGTGGCTGTGTAGAATGTGGTAAGTAAGGGGATATGTGATACTACGATCAGGGGTGTGTCGCCGGGGATGCCTGCCAGTTCCCGCTTCAACCATTCGAGTTGTTGCTCGGATACATGGCCGTGATACTTGAAGTTATCATGACTGACCCTGATTGAGTCCAGTATAAAAAAGCGGTGACCGGCGGCATCGAATGAATAATAGCTGCGTTCCAGTCCCATCCTGTCACGGTACACCGCACGCGGGTCCTTTGCCGGCGGCGTGCCATCCTCGGGTATTGCGGCCACCAGGTCGTGGTTACCGATAGTAGAATATATATCGCCTTTGATGGCCCGGTGCATTGCCATGTAGGCATCCCATCGCGGTGCAACGGTCACCGCAGCGTTCTGAAAACCGTCCGTAATCAGGTCTCCACCACCGATAACAAAATCCGGCTGCTGTGCGTTGATGGCATCGGCGGCACGCGCCATTGCCAATGGTGTATCCCATTCAGTACGTGCATGAACGTCGGTGTAAAAAACGAAACGTAGCCGTTTTCCGCGTGTCATCGGTGATGTGCAGCCTCCGATCAGGCCTGTACCTCCGGCGGTCAGCAGTGCGCCTCCTGCGGTGCGCAGAAAGCGGCGCCGCGAATACAGGGGACGCGATGTCATGGCGGAAGTCTGCTCGAGAGCCGACGCAACGTTAGCAGTATGAAAACTGCCAGGATCACCGAGGTCCATAACACCTGTTGTTCGTTAACCCGCGTCAGCAAGGCTTTGCTGACAGGGCTCTCATAGCTGACGTCCTTTAGTGCGCCTTCTTTCATGTCGCTGACGGTCTCGGCCGGAAGGAGGAACCCGGATTTTGAGAGTGTCTCCGGAAAGTATTTCTCCATTATTCTATTTTCGTAATAGGCAATTGTCATCCTCCGCCGAAATTCGTTGATATCGCGATTCTTATATTTCTCGGCAGACTGCAGGTAATAATCGCGGCGATTCAAGTGAACGCGCGCTTCGTGCAGAAACGGATCATTGAAGGGGGTATAATGACGCAGGAATTCGCTATAATCACCCAGTGCCGGAAGGCGGTCGAGGCTTGCCGCTGCTTCGGCTGCCCGCAAGGTATCGGTCTGTTTCAGATCAGCTGGTGCCAGGCGCGAGCGAAACACGCCGGTTTCCTCATCGTTGTAGCGATAGCCGTATTCGGCCATTACACTGGAGTGCGCGACGATGAAATCCAGTGCCGGCAGCTTACTGACATAACAGGAGATTCTTTGTGGAGTGTTTAACAAACTTATGCCGAGTAGCAAGACAACGCCGAGTGCGGTCCAGCAGAGAATCTTTGCAGTCGCACGGGTTGGTGGACCGGAAACAATACCGGGCTCAAGCCCCTTTGCTAATGCGAGCAGAGCCAGCGCCGCCGCAAATGTATCAAGCCGGATATCCCGAAGTCCCCAGTGGCGTTCTGGTGTCAACCATTGTATCGTTTCATCGGTAATCCCAATGGCGGCGGTGATTAGCACGGCTACGAAATAAATGCCATTGTCGGCGATACGGTGTGTCGATGCCCGATAAACGAGAATGGCGAGTATACCGTACTGGATAAAGTGCACCGCTTCCTCGGGATTCTTTCTCAACTGTATCGTATAAGCGACGAATACCCCCGCAATACCGAGTAGCCACAGGTAATTCATCGTCGTGGCAGCGCTTCTTTTCAGCCGCAGCATCAATAAAGCAATACACAACATAATGATAATGGTGAAAATAACGCCGTGCATGAACATGTCACGGCCCCAGTGTTCGTTAACGTAGGCCTGTATTCCACGTGCCAGGGGTACCGTTATGAAAATGAAAAGTGACCAGATACCGACATAGAACCATGATCTTCTTTCGTGTTCGTGCAAGGGTCCATCAAGCATTGTTGTCTGTCACGCTGTCTTCCGCCTAAATCATAGTTTAGGCTTTTTCTCCATGATGCCAAGCCCGAGCGCCTGTCTACCGGGTGCAGCGCCTCATGCGTGCGTTCAAGATTGACATCGAAACCAGCGAGACCTGTTTGTGACCTTTGTACCTTTTGTGGTTAAGCAGGTAAGGCATGCTTATTACCCCGTGTTGCGCATGCCACTGGCAATGGCATTGATCGAACGCAGCAACGGTTCGAGCCAGCGTTCCCGTTCCGACTCATCCAGTTGCGGGTTCCTTGCCCGGACCAGGAGTTTGATCTGGATATGATTGAGCGGATCGAGATAGGGGTTGCGCCGCGTCAGCGACAGGGCCAGTACCGGTGTCTCTTCCAGCAGGCATTGGATGTCGGCAACCTTGCTGACCATCTCCAGGGTACGGTCGTGTTCTTCGCGGATGCGTGTATAGACAGCCTGTGCGGTTTGCTGGTTTTCGCACAAACCCGTGTATTCCTGTGCGATGTCCATATCGGCTTTTGCCAGGGATAACTGGGTATTACTGAGCAGGTTGCGAAAGAACGGCCAGTTCCGGTACATGTCGCGCAGCTTTGCCAGTCTGGCATCAGCCTGTTGGGTATATGCGTGCAGCGCGCTGCCGATACCGTACCAGGCCGGCAATGTATGCCGGGACTGCGCCCAGCCGAATACCCAGGGTATGGCACGAATGGAGCTCTTCGAACGGTCCTGCTTTTTGCGATGGCTGGGGCGTGAACCGATATTTAAGAGACCGATCTCGGACACCGGTGTGGCTTCATAGAAGTAGTCCAGCAGACCTGCGCTGCGATCAATGAGGTCACGATAGGCTTTCTCACCCTTTTCGGCGAGTTGTTCCATGACCTCCGCATAGTCCTCTTCGCGGCCCTCTCGATGTTCCTGTACCACGCTGAGGCTGGCCTTGAGTAGCCCGGTGATACCCATGGACAACTCGTATACGGCGGTTTCCTGGTTGCTGTACTTGTTGGACAGCACTTCACCCTGTTCCGTGAACTTGATCTGGCCGTGCACGGTACCTGCCGGTTGGGACAGTATGGCATCGTGGGTGGGACCACCACCACGGCCCAGGGTGCCGCCACGGCCGTGGAACAGACGGCAGTCGATATCGTGGGCCCGGGCGATACGGATGATTTTTTGCTGAGCTTCGTACAGTTTCCAGCCTGAGGCCAGGATACCACCGTCCTTGCAGGAATCGGAATAACCCAGCATGATCTCCTGCAGGTTGCCGGAGGCTTTGAGCAGTTTGCGGTAGACCGGTTCATCGAGCAAGCGGGTCATGACCTGTTCTATGTGGGCCAGGTCTTCAATTGTTTCGAACAGGGGGCTGATACGAATATGGCAATACCCGCCGTTGTCCTTGCCCCCGACCAGTCCGCATAGCGAAGCCAGCCACATCAATTCCAGAACGTGACTGGCACTGTGGGTCATTGAGATGACATAGCTGCCGAATGCCTCGGCACTGACTTCATCGCGCATCTGTGCCATCACATCCAGTACCCGCAGGGTTTCAACGCTGCTCTCACTGAGAGCGCTTCTGTCGACCGTCACCGGTGGTGCGTCCAGCAGCTTGCACAGCAACTGAATGCGCGCTTCTTCATCGAGTGAGCTGTAGTCGCAGCCGCTCATGGTCTGTGCACAAAGCTCGCTGACCGCTTCACTGTGACGTGTTGATTCCTGCCGGATATCCAGGTGCAACAGAAAGAAGCCAAAAGTTTCCACCAGGCGGATCAGGTCGAGTAATTCTCCCCGGCCGATATTCAGATCGCCGTGCGAGGCGAGTGATGCCTGAATCAGTCTCAGATCGTCAAGAAACTCCCGTTCGTTGTGGTAGCGGCACGGGTAGGCTGCAGGATTGGCGGATTCCGGGTGTTCAATGCGCGCCGTTGTCAGTTTCAGATTATGGCGTAACCGGTTACGCATGATATACAGCATACGGCGGTAGGGCTCGTGCAGAAAACGATCGGGGCGTTCACCGATGGCCGCGGGGAAATGACGCAGATCATGGTCGAGTTTGTCCCTGAAGGCCTGGCTGGGTTGCACCAGTCGCGATGAGTAAATCAGCCTGCTGCGCAGGTCCTCAACCCGGCGCAGGTATTCGCAGAGAATTTCCCGCATGTGCATGCGCAGCGCGTATTCGGTGGTCGCAGGTTTTACGAACGGGTTGCCGTCACGGTCGCCGCCAATCCATGACCCGAATCGCAGCAAACTGGGAAGCTGCATATCGATATCGCCGTATACGCGCTGAATGGAATTATCCAGGTAACGGTAGACACGCGGTACCGCCCGAAACAGGCATTCGCGGAAATAGAACAGCCCGTTACGGATTTCGTCTTTGACGGTGGGCTTGTTAGCGCGTACCTCGTCGGTTTTCCAGAGAATCTGAATCTGGTTGCGCAGGTCGTTGACAATATCCTCGCGTTCTGCCTTGCCCACCCGTGCTCCGTCCAGTTTATCGGCGGTTATAAAGATGCCACGTAAGTTATGCATCACTGAACGGCGTTTCGATTCGGTGGGGTGCGCAGTGAATACGGGCAGGTACAGGCTGTTGTCCAGCAGGGTCCGGATCTGCGCGGCGTCAATATTCAGGGCGTGAAATTCGCGCAGGGTATGGTCAAACGAACCACGCCATAAAGGACCGCCTTGTCGGGCATGGCGGCGCCGTTCCTTGTGCTGGAAGGCTTCTTCAGCAATATTGACCAGGCTGAAATAGATGTTGAAGGCGCGGACCACAGCGCTCAGTGTTTCCGGTCTGAGCCTGTCGATCGTTTTTGCCATGCGTGCACGCAAGGCGGGGTTGTCCTCTTTACGCAGGCGGATATAACCTTTACGCAGGGTCTCTACAGCAGCCAGTACATCGTGCCCTGCCTGTGAAGCCAGCACCTCACCGAGCAGGTTGCCGAACAGGCGTACACGGGAACGT
>JBDNAP010000587.1:0-3801 GCA_039768325.1 Thiogranum sp. | reverse complement strand
CGGTTAACCGTTCGGTGAGAGTATAGCAAACACAGCTTAGCCAACCGGGCGAACCCCGAAACAGCCCCTGGCGGGCCGTCCGGGCTGTGTCATACAGGTTCGAGCCGGTAAAAGACCGGAGGCAAATCCGTTGTTCTTGGCTTTTCATCTATTTAGAAGGCTTCGAATACCGCTTATCAAGCGTTTTATCTATTTTGACGGCAAGGCTTTCAACGGCCTTGATCGTTGATTTTTGAATTGTTCCTTTTGCTTCAGAAATATAGTTACCGATTAAATCAGCATCGCTGACTCTAACCAGATGCCCCATCAAATAGGCAAACAAAAAGCTGGGTTTATGAAGCCTGCCAACAAGCACATAGTCAGCGCCGAACTCCTTGCCCAGATCTGCAACAACTTCATTGTGATCGAATAGATAGCCAACGCCACTATCAGCGGTTCGCTGACTCTCCGGGTCAATACTGATAATCGCATAACCCGCTTTCTCGAGTTCTGCTTCCAGCAATGGTTTTATGGACGCCGTTCGCCTGATTTCTGCGGGTGTGCCCGGCGACATTGTTAAATCCTTAAGTTCAAAGTCCAGAATCGCGATTTTAGTTTCCGCAAACACGCCAACGCTCAGAAGACAAAATATGAATGAGCTGACTACCTGGTATATCCACATCACTTTTTTAACCTTCATAAGAAAACCCCTGGCATCTTGCGAGAATAGCCCGGCACAGGCGCTTACCGTTGACAATAGCACTGTCTTGACGTTCGGCTGCACTGCGCCCGCTATTGATATTCGCCTCTTTCGGACGCCTTGCGAGTTGCAGCGCATACCTCAATAGTAGGATATGCAGGCGGCTATTCCACTCAGTCGAACCGGTGAGCCTCGGTATCATCAAGACGTTCGCCTGGATCCTCGACCGGTTTTTCCGCCAGTGCGATATTGATCAGAGCCTGTTGCTGTGCCTGGTGCAGACGTGGATAACCGCAGGCCGGTGAGGCCGAGGGTGGGCGCCCGGCGTAACCCAGTGTCTGGTCACCGTGTTTCAGGTCGCGCAGATGATGCTGAATCTGGTACCAGGCACCCTGGTTACGGGGATCTTCCTGGCACCAGACGATCTCCGGCGCACTGCTATACTGATCGAGCAGTTCCCTGAGATGGCGGCGCGGAAACGGATACAGCTGTTCAACGCGCAGGATAGCGATATCCGTAAGGCCGCGCTCCCGCCGCGCCGCCAGCAGATCGAAAAACACCTTGCCTGAACACAACAGTACGCGCCGCACCTTCGCACCATCGATCTGATCGATCTCGGGCAGGACCACGGCCAGTGCGCCGTCGGTGAGCGCATCCAGCGTTGAACTGGACAGCTGGTGACGCAACAGGCTTTTCGGCGTCATCACGATCAGCGGGCGCCGGAACCTGCGCTTGATCTGGTCACGCAGCAAATGGAAGAATTGCGCCGGCGTGGTCGGTACCCAGACACGCATATTGAGCTCCGCACACAATTGCAGGAAACGCTCGAGGCGTGCCGACGAATGCTCCGCTCCGAGGCCTTCATAACCGTGTGGCAATAACAGGGTGAGCTGGCACAAGCGGCCCCACTTCAAGTAACCGCTGGCGATAAACTGGTCGATGACCACCTGGGCACAGTTGGCGAAATCGCCGAACTGGGCTTCCCAGATAACCAGGGCCTCGGGGCTGGAAGTAGCATAGCCGTATTCGAAGGCAAGTGCCGCCAGCTCTGAAAGCAAGGAATTGATAACCTCGAAACGCGGCTGGCCCTCGAACAACTGCGCCAGCGGCACATGAGTGACCCGTTCATCCTGATGGTGCAGCATTGCGTGGCGGTGCGCGAAGGTGCCGCGTCCGGTGTCCTGACCTGACAGGCGGATCGCGTAGCCTTCGTCCAGCAGAGTGGCGTAAGCCAGTGTCTCGGCCATACCCCAGTCGAGCGGCAGCTCGCCGCCGAGCATGCGCCGGCGAGCGTCCATCACCCGTGCCACACCACGGTGCAACACGAAGCCATCGGGCAATTCGAGCGACCTGCCGCCCAGCCGGACGAGTGTGGCAAGCGGCACCTGTGTATCGACGGCCTCATCGGGCTTCGCTGCCAGGTAGTTTTCCCAGTGGGCCTCGTAGCCGGTAGATGAGCCGTGCAGGAACTCGCGCACCACCACCTTGCCTGCTTCCAGCGAGGCACGGTAGTGCTCAGCCATCGCCTCGGCATCACCCGGCGCTATGACGCCGTCACGTTCCAGGCGTGTAGCATAGCGCGCACGTGCGGTTTCCATTTCATGAATACGGCGGTACATGCAGGGCTGGGTCATCATGGGTTCATCGGCTTCGTTGTGCCCGTGACGCCGGTAGCAGACCAGATCGATGACCACGTCATTGTGGAAAGTCAGACGGTAATCCAGCGCCAGCTGGGTGACAAACAACACCGCGTCCGGATCATCGCCATTGACGTGGAATATCGGTGCCTGAATGGGCTTGGCCACCTCGGTGCAATACAGGGTAGACCGTGCTTCCTGCGGATGGCTGGTGGTGAAACCAATCTGGTTATTGACCACTACGTGAATAGTGCCGCCGGTACTGTAGGCCGACAGCTTGGAGAGGTTGAGTGTCTCGGTCACCACACCCTGGCCGACGAATGCCGCATCACCATGCACCAGCACCGGCACCATCTGATCCGTTGCCTTGTCGCCGTGACGATCCTGCCGCGCCCGCACGCCGCCTTCCACCACCGGACCGACGATCTCCAGATGCGAGGGGTTGAAAGCCAGCGCCAGGTGCAGCGGCCCACCGGGCGTCTGGATGTTGGAGTAGAAACCCTGGTGATATTTCACATCACCTGAGCCGATGCGCGGATCGAGTTCACCCTGATGCTCGAATTCCGAAAACAGCTCGCCGGGCGCCTTACCGAGCAGGTTGACCAGCACATTCAGGCGGCCGCGGTGGGCCATGCCCAGCACCACATCGGTGACGCCACGGGCACCGGCGCCCTGCACCAGTTCGTCGAGCAAGGGGATGAGCGCATCACCTCCCTCCAGCGAGAAGCGTTTCTGCCCGGTGTAACGGGTGTGCAGATAACGCTCCAGCCCCTCTGCCGCTGTGAGGTCGCGGAGTATTTCCGTGCGTGTTTGCGGCGTGTGCTGGGCTGCCCAGTTGCCGTGACTCGACTCCAGTCGCTGTTCGATCCAGCGGCGTTCGTCCGAGGCCGATATATGCATGTGCTCGCACGCCACCTTGCCGCAATATACCCGTTCCAGGATTGTGACAAGCTCGCGCAGCGGCCGGGCATTGAGCGGATCGATGGACACCACCGTGACCGGCTGCTCGAGACCGGCCGCATCAAGTCCGTAGTACTGCGGGTTAAGTTCGGTCGGGCGTTCCCGCTCCTCCATCTGCAACGGATCAATGTCCGCCGCAAGATGACCGAGCATACGGTAGGCCAATATCAAGCGTTCGGCGCCGCTGTGGGGGTCCTGCTGCAGACCGGCGGGGCTCGGCAGCTGACCATCGGCGCCATGCTCGAAACCGTAAAAATAGTGGCGCCAATCGGGCGATACATTTTCGGGTGATGCCTTGAAGGCTTCGTAGAGCTGATCGATATATTCGGCGTTGACGAGGTCCATGCCAGAGCCGCGTCTGAGGCCGCGAAGGGTTTTGCTCATGTCGTCACCTGAACGGAAATAGTTCGCTCAATCTGCTCGTTGAAATCCGCTGACGTTCAGCGTTTCGCGGAGTATAGGCAGAATAAACCACCTTTTCATCCCTCGGCAATGGATCAGGCACGGGCAACAAAGGGGCCTGCG
>JBDNAP010000106.1:0-9854 GCA_039768325.1 Thiogranum sp. | reverse complement strand
GGAAATATCCAGCGCGTGAATTCGTCCGGATCCATTTCTGCCGCATAGCTCATCGCATTTTCCTCCAGGTAAATATCGAGTTGTTGCTTGAGAAAATTCGGACGGTAGTACAAAGGCTTTGGATCACTCTGCGCCCTTTCGATCAGCTTCTGTTCTTCTTCCTCATCGGTAACCTGAATATAAAGAATCAGCGTGTGCGTCACCAGCAGATCGATCACTGACGGCTCATCCAGTTCACAAAGACTACCACCCACGTCATTGACAAAATGCCGGTAACCGTAAATCTCCTGTGATTTGCGTATAAATTCCGGCACATCGCGCATTGCGGCAATCTCGGCTTCACGGTACTGCGCCTGACGGTGAACAAAGTCTTCCAGTGCGACACCACCCTGCTCCGGGTTACCCAGTTTGCCGACAAAACTCAACACCGACCCCAGGTCATCGACCTTGATGTTGTTGCGGATATAGATCCAGTCGCGCCTCAGCAGGTCATGCAGAAAAGGAACCTGCATGGCCTGCTGCTTGATAATATCCAGAATAGGCTCATCCAGATAACGGGTACCGATACGGTAATCGCCTGAGTAATGGAACCAGTTATGGCCACACAGCAATGTCGAGAGATAGGTCTTGCCGACCCCGGACATACCGAGCAAGGTCACCTTTTTGTTTTCCCAGGCCCGGAACTGTTCGATGCTGAGCTTCACTGCCGATACTCCAGATGGTCGAAAATCGTTTAATTATGCAGCATTTACGACTCAGCTGGAATAGTTGTAGCAGGCAGACCCATTTCCATTGGCGACAGTTTTACTGTATGGTGCCCGGCCTCTACAACAAACAGAAACCCACCGTACGCGGTTCAAGGAAGCGTTATGCAAGTAGAAACCCACAAGATCGTCGTCCTCAATTACACCCTGACCGATAACGACGGCAACGTCATTGACCAATCCTCTGACAGCAGCTTTGCCTATCTGCATGGCGCCAATAACATTATTCCTGGCCTGGAAAATGCGCTACATGGCAAAAAGGCCGGCGACGAGATGAATGTCTCCGTATCGCCGCAGGAAGGCTACGGCGA
The DNA here is from genome assembly GCA_039768325.1 of Thiogranum sp. Lineage (GTDB taxonomy): Bacteria > Pseudomonadota > Gammaproteobacteria > DSM-19610 > DSM-19610 > Thiogranum. The sequence continues at coordinate 8,779 of JBDNAP010000106.1, read as the reverse complement.
ACGGGATGACTCCAAAACCCAGCAGGTGCCGAAAGAGATGTTCCCTGAAGACGCTGAAATAGAGCCGGGCATGCAGTTTCATGCACAGGGTCCAAACGGTGAAACGATTGTCGTTAGTGTAGCCAGTATCGAGGACGATACGGTCACCGTTGACGGCAATCATCCGCTGGCCGGCGTCCATCTGAATTTCGCTGTTGAAATTGTCGAAGTCCGCGAAGCCTCGCAGGAAGAAATCGAACACGGACACGTACACGGTGCTGGCGGGCATCATCACGACTGACGGCCGTCAAACTCAGGCAATCAATCGCGGTCAGCGAGCCGCTGTCAGGGTTTAAGCGCTGCCCCTGATCGCGATCGTTCCCTGCCCGGTACCGGCTTCACCTCCGACAGCTCTTCATGCAAGTAGGTGCGTCCCTTATAGAATCGTGCCACCAGCATGAACAAGACTGCTGTCACCAGCATTAACACTGTAAAAAATTCATAGTACTCGGCGCCGGCCAGCTTACTGCTGCCATCCTCCTGCTGGATAAAAAAATTCACCGCACTGGTAAACAGGTTTCCGGCTGCGATTGACATCATAAAGAAAGCCATGACGAAGGACTTCATGGTTCTGGGTGCCTGGGTGTAGGAAAATTGCAGACAGGTGATCGCGACCATCACCTCCGCTGAAGTGAGCACCGTGTAGGCGAGCAATTGCCACGCAATAGGCGGGGTGCCGCCCTGGTCGATCTGCACCTGAATCCAGGTCGGAATGGCAAAGGCCAGTACTGTTATAAACATCCCTACACCAATTTTTCGCAGCTCCGTCAGCCGCCAGACCCGCTCAATAGCGGGATAGATTACATAGGAAAACAGCGGGATCAATAACATCACCAACAGCGGGTTGGCCGCCTGAATCTGCGCTGGCAATACCTCAACACCAAACAGCTGTCGATCCATTTTCTGAGCCTGCAATACCCAGGCCGAACCGGTCTGATCGAACAGCGCCCAGAACACAGCGACGAACACATAGATCAGTGACAGTCGTCCGAGAACACGCAGACCGTCACCACTGAAGGCCTCCCGGACAAAGCTCATGCCTGCAGGCGGAATATGCACGAAGCGGTAACGTCCAGACCAGAACACCAGCGTTGCGACCAACATCAACACACCCGGCACCGCGAAGGCCAGAGATGCTCCGTAGTATTCCATCAACCAGGGAGTGGCGAGCATCGAAGCAAACGCGCCCAGATTAATGGAGAAATAAAACCAGCTGAATACGCGCGACAGGAGGTAACCATTGCTCCTGCCAAACTGATCGCCGACATGCGCTGAAACACAGGGCTTGATACCACCCGCCCCCAGTGCAATCAAGCCGAGGCCAATCACCAGACCCAGACGGGAATGGTCGATAGCCAGGGTTAAATGGCCCAGGCAGTAAACCAGGGAGAGAAAAATGATGGTGCGATACTTGCCCAGCATCCCGTCGGAGAGCACGGCACCCAGTAAGGGCGTGAAATACACCGCCGAGACAAACAAATGAAACCAGCCTTTCGCTTCTTCCTGCCCCATCGTGTCCGGCATCCCATCTGGACCCAGCAGATACTGCGTCATGAATACCACCAGAATGGCGCGCATACCATAGAAACTGAAACGTTCGGCCCCCTCATTAGCGATAATAAAAGGTATGCCTGTCGGTAGACGGCGTGTTGCGACAGGTGCGCTGCGGTAGACGGATCTGCTCATAATCATAAGGCGTTAGTTAGTCAGCGGACGGGGAAGATGCCTTGGGGTATAGGGTACCAGACCCGCGGTAAAACACCGGCGTCGGACACAGGCGCCCGGTGAACTCGGGGAAATCACTGATAGAATCAAGTTGCCGGTAGGCCCGCGACCAATGTGCATTCACCACCAGCGAGTTCCACTCGGGAATCAGATTATTGACGGGGCAGAAGCAATGGCAATTGGGCGTACCGCAATCCATGCGGCGATTCGCCTGGCGTGACGCCTGACCATCAGGCATGAGGTGCACATACTCCCGTCAGCACCTGATCCGCTCGCCGACAGACGTTTTGCTAGACTCGTGGCGCGGATAACACAGAAAACCGTAGGGATCGTCCATAATTGCATGGCCGTTGCCAACATACTTCCAGTTTAGGCCACAGCCATGAGCTTATGCTCAAAACCGGCAAAGTTCTGTCAGAATTCAAAAGACCCTGGTTCTCCTTGGAGCAATACCAGGGTCACGATTGACGGGCCTGTTCGCAACGATTAAGACAGCACAGGTGTCCGACAGCCTGTTTTATACTCCATCCACTCTGAAACAGGTTTCCCTGGCGTCCGGCACCGTGAACGGCAGTTCCCAACTCCTTTTGCCATACCGCCGGATGACACGATGACCGAGACAGTCTACAGGGACTGCATACCCGCCCCGCCATCGTCGGCCAGCGCGGCATGGGCAGCCGCCAGGCGTGCAATCGGAACACGCGGACCGGAGCAGGAAGCGTAACTCAAACCGATACCGTGACAAAAACGAATCGAAGCAGGGTGCCCGCCGTGCTCGCCACAGATACCCACCTTCATATCCGGGCGGGTTTCCCGGCCCCAGCCGATGGCCAGTTCCATCAGTTTGCCCACTCCTTTGATATCCAGCACTTCGAAGGGGTTGTCCTGCAGAATGCCTCTTTCGTTATACATCGGTAGGAACTTGTTCTCTGCATCCTCCCGGGAAAAGGAGAACGTGGCCTGCGTAAGGTCATTGGTACCGAAGGAAAAGAACTCGGCCTCCTCGGCAAGACTACCCGCACGCATACAGGAACGCACCACTTCCATCATGGAACCGAATTTGTAATTAACATCTATGCCGTACTTGTCCTCCACCACCGCGTGTACCGCATCGGCGTAACTCTTGACCCGATTCAGTTCCTGAGCCGTACAGACCTGCGGCACCATGATTTCAGGATGGACATCAAAGCCCTCCTTGGCGCATTCGGCGGCTGCTTCCAGTACCGCACTGATCTGCATGGAGTAGATCTCCGGGAAGGAAATCCCGAGCCGCACACCGCGGTGACCCAGCATCGGGTTGACCTCGTACAGGATGCGCACCTTTTTCAACATGGCTTCCTTTCTGTCGATGGCTTCGTCCACCAGGCGCGGGTCGGTCAGATACTCAACGTTCGGTTGCCGCTCCTCATTCTCCCGATACAGCGCTGACACCGCCTCGGACAGGACGTTCATACCCAGAACGGTGTCCTTGAGGTGGCTCAATTGTTCCAGTTCAGCCACCAGCTGTTGTTCGCTGGGCAGGAACTCGTGAATAGGCGGATCGAGCAGGCGGATAGTCACCGGCCGTGGTGCCATGACTTTAAATATCCCCTTGAAATCTTCGCGCTGAATCGGCAACAGCTTGTCCAGCGCCACCTGCCGGTCCTCGATTGTCTCGGCCACAATCATTTCGATAACCACCGGTAAGCGGTCTTTTGAGTTGAACATGCGTTCGGTACGGCACAGACCGATGCCCATAGCGCCATACTTGAGTGCGCGTTCGGCATCCTGCGGTGTATCGGCATTGGCCAGCACCTTCAGCCTGGCGGTTTCATCGGCCCACTGCAGCAATGTCTCCAGTTCCGAGCTGAAATCGGCTTCAATCATTGCCACTTCACCGAGATAGACATCGCCTGTCGTGCCATCGATGGTGATCAGGTCTCCCTCACTGATGGAGTACTCACCTATGAACGCCTTGCGCATCTGAACATCGACATGGATGCCCTCGGCACCTGCCACACAGGGTTTACCCATGCCGCGGGCAACCACCGCCGCGTGGGACGTCTTGCCGCCACGCGCAGTGAGGATCCCCTGTGAAGCAAAGAAGCCATGAATATCTTCGGGCTTGGTCTCTTCGCGCAGCAGGATGACGCGATGACCACCACGGCCCTGTTGCTCCGCACGGTCAGCGTCGAACACCGCGTGGCCAACCGCTGCACCGGGTGAAGCCGGCAGACCACGCGCCACCGGGATTGATTTGGAAGCCGGGTCAAGACGCGGGAACAGCAGTTGCTCCAGCATCTCGGGCGGGATACGCAACAAGGCCTGATCCTTGCTGATCAATTCCTCACGCACCATATCCACCGAGGTGCGCACAAGCGCCGCGGTATTCATCTTGCCATTGCGCGTCTGCAGGCAATAAAACCGTCCGTTTTCAATGGTAAACTCGAAGTCCTGCACTTCCTTGTAGTGGGACTCCAGCCGGTTGCGCAATTCCTGCAACTCCCGGTACATAGCCGGCATTTCCACCTCGAGTTCGTCGATCGGCCTGGGGGTACGAATACCGGCGACAACATCCTCGCCCTGTGCATTGACCAGGTATTCACCGAACAGACTGTTGACCCCGGTATCCGGGTAACGCGTAAAGCCCACACCGGTTGCACAATCATCGCCCAGGTTACCGAACACCATGGTTACCACGTTGACCGCGGTGCCGTTGGCCATCTCCGGCGTGATATTGAACTCACGCCGGTAGTCCACCGCACGTTTGCCCATCCAGGAGCCGAACACCGCCTTGATGGCGATTTCCAACTGCTCCATTGGATCGTCGGGGAAAGGTTTACCGGTTACCTGCTCCACCACTTCCAGGAAGCGGTCGGTAATTTCGTGCAGATCGCGGGCGCTCAGCGCCATGTCTTCCTTGACACCAGCCTTCTCCTTTACGGCTTCGAATTCAGTATCGAATGCCTCATCCGGGACACCCAGTGCCACCTTGCCGAACAACTGTATGAAACGGCGATAGGCGTCCCAGCCGAAACGCTCGTTGTTGGTCTTGGCGATGAGCGCCTTCAGGGTATCGATGTTCAGCCCGAGGTTGAGGATGGTATCCATCATACCCGGCATGGACATAGCCGAACCGGAACGCACGGAGACCAGCAAAGGATTCTCACTGCCGCCAAAAGTCTTGCCGGTTTTATCTTCCAGCGCCCGCATATCCTCACGCACTTCATCCATCAAGCCCTTCGGTAGATCGTGTGCGGCATTATCGAGGTAAGACAGGCAGGCCTGCGTCGAAATAACAAAACCGGGTGGCACGTTGAGGCCGATCTGGGTCATCTCGCAAAGGTTGGCGCCCTTGCCACCCAGCAGCATCTTGTCCTTGCCGTCGCCCTCTTCGAATGAGAACACGTAGTTCCTGGAACTGCTCATCTAGCCTCTCCTAAAATAGTAATTTTTACTGAACTCGTCAGCGCAAACGCGCCATGGGAAAATACTAATCCAGGAAATCCAATTGCTCCTGGACATCTTTGACACCGGCTCTGGCACAGGCCTCGTCCTTGTCACCACCCGGCGCACCGCTCACACCGACAGCCCCGAGCAGCGCACCGCCCGTCCGGATCGGCACCGCGCCGTCCAGTACCAGAATGCCATTGACCTCGTTCATTTCCGCAACGATCCCGGCGCGATTGACGCGGAACTCCGACGAGCTGACGCCGGACAGAATAACCGCGTTGGCTTTGCGTTCTGCGATCTCGATGGTAAAGCGGCTGGCGAAGACATCGCGCATGACCACCTGCGGCGCACCACTGCGGTCCACCACTACGGCACTGACCTGATACCCCGCATCGGCGCAGGATGCCACCGCCACGCGGGCGATTTTACTGGCGAGCTCCAATGTCATCAAGCGGGCATCCACTACGACGCTGCCGGCAAAAGCCGCAGATGATAACAGGACTCCAGCACAGACTGCCAAACTTATACTGACTGACATACGCATGCTTACGTTCTCCTATTCGGGACTGGGTAGGATTTCATTGCATTCCGAGTCGATGAGCCGCACCTTATCGGTGCGTGGCATCTTTTTTATGGCCGCCTCGCGACGACTCGCGGTACTGCGACTGTGGCCGCTTTCAAGATAGACCAGCCGTTGCGGCCGACGGGCACGGAAATATTTGGCTCCACGCTGGCTGGCATGTTGCAACATACGTCGATCAACGTCATTACTGATCCCGGTATACAAGCTGTTATCGCTGCACAGAATGATGTAGACATGCCAGTTCATTCGCCGGTGGTTCGATAAATCGCCGAACCACAGCGTCGACAAACATAACTGGACTGGCCACGCTGGATTTTGTTATGTCGGCAGCTGCTGATCTGATGCGTACCGCACTCGCAACGATAGCTGAAGCGCCGCTGACGCCGCACAGGCACACCGCTCAGATCATAACGGGCTGTCACCTGCGGATCGACACCCAATGACCGCATTACCGTCTTCCACTCCGCACCATGAGGTCGAATGTTGCGCAATCCGTACAAGCGGTCCGTCACGTAATGCGCCACTTCGTGGGGCACAGTTACAGCCAGGTTGTTCTCAAAATACTTGGAAAAAATATACGGGTTGTAGCGAATGACACGCTCTCCGCCACGAACCCGGTACATGCCGACTGCACTGCCGGTCAAATCGAATGTCACAGCAACGGACTCCAGTGAGAACCGGAACATCTGTCCGGCCCGCTGAAGACAGTCCACTGTTGCACGCCGCACCTGCTCGTGCTGTTTTTCATCGAGCGGCTGAATGATCACCGGAAAATCAGCACCCTACTATCGAGCCAACGCTGACATTGCCTACCTGCTCAACTGATAAAACCGCCGATTCAGATAGTCGGTGATGTCATCCACTTCCTCCTTACCCCAGCCCAGTCCGGTATGGATACTCCAGGCCTCCACCCGCTTGCGGAGCACATCGAGCGAACTTACATGCCGCCCATCGCGCGTATGGGCCCAGCTTTCATGGCACTCCATGCAGTGATTCTCGTACAGTGCCTGGCCGCGGTCGAACTCCGCCAGGCTCGCCGACGAAAAAAGTGCCAGTCCAGCGCATGTGCTCGTGACGATACCAGGAATCTTTTCCCGCCGTGAAAAAACCGCCATTGATCTATTCTCCTTATCCAACAAAGTGCCAACACCGCCCCCGGTATTGTAGTGGAATTCAATATCCGAACCCATCACGGATTCAGGGGCGCGATACTTTCAGCACCGTCTCCGGAATCACATAACCGGCACCCTGCATGGCAAAGAGGATACTCTCTACCATGGTTTCCACGTCAAAACGATCCGAATTCAGAAGCAGATCGTAAAAACCCGCGTCCGCGATGTTGACATCATAGAGTTCGCGGATGTACTCGGATCGTTCCCTGTCGACATCCAGTACACGCTGGCGGGCGGCGACGATGTCCAGATTTTCCCTTGCGGCAATGCGCTCCGCGCAACGGGGCAAGGTAGCGACAACCCGCACGCGAAAAGCCCTCTCCGGCCCCAGAATCAGATGGGCGCCACGACCAACAATGACTCCACCGTTGCGGGAGATACTCAGTACAACCTTGACCAGGTGATGGAAGTACTGTTCACGGGTGAAGCTTTTGCTGTTGATGAGCCCACGCCACCAGTTGCCTTTAACCCGCTTAACATGTTCATCCAGTGTTTTGACCAGCTCGACATCAACATTGGCCCGACGCGCAACCCCCTGAAGAATTTCGCGATCACAGCAGCGCACGCCCAGCCGGTCGGCGAGAAGTTGGGCCACCGCCTTGCCCTGCGCCCCGAAATTGCGGGAAACGGTGACGACATAGGTGTGCCGTTCCCGTTCGGCCGGTGCATTGCTGTTGTTGCGGTCAGCCATAACCGCAGCACCGACCAGTGCCTCGATCAGTCGTTCCACATTGCATTTCATGGACATTATTATGACAGTGTATGGCCCTATGACAAAGGCGGCTGCCTTCCAGTGTATCCCGCCACTGATATTGCCCCATTGACCTGCGTCGGCGCCAGACCGCCTTTCAAGCACCCGGTCATGAGGGCGAACCATTCACACGCAGCGTTGCAAACCGCATTGCACCTTGGCACGGCATCAGCGGCAAGTCGCAAGCATCCCTAGCGACCGCCCGAACATGGCTCGAAAAAGCCCTCGTCGCCGAGTGCCTCCACGCATTGGCGCTCCGTCGGGTTCATCCCTGAGCCGGTTCCGCTCCCCTGGTCGGCAGCGCTTTCCCGCGCCATTTGCAGCAGTTGTTGTGCGGCGTCACAGGCGGTCTGGGCACCGCAGTCGCCCTGCAGACCGCAGACCTTATCCACTAACAGCTCACACGCCGAAGGCGGTCGGTGTCCGCCCGCGGTATCTCCCGCCTGATCCGGCGACAAGACGGCCTGACCCGGTATGGGTTTCTGACCACAGTTGACAAAGAAGTTCTTGTCCTGGTCAGCCTCCTGACACTGCCCGCTGGCATGGGTCATGTAGTTGGTGCTGTCGCCCTGCGCGCGCTCCCGCTGCTCCATCCCGAGCAATTGCCGCGCGAGGTCGCAGGCCTGTGCACTGCTGCATTCCTCGCCCACACCGCACACCCGGCGCACCAGGCGCTGGCAGGGGGAATAGCCGACAATCGGAACACCTATCCATTGCTCGGCCCTGGGCCGCTCCGCTTGCTCGGGCAGCCGGCGTGAACCCAGAATGGCGGCATTGGGAACCGCCTGCCCGGAACGGATAATGAGGGTGGAACCATCCTGAAGCCTGTGCGCACCGTCCCAGAGCTGCGTTTCCACCCCGTCCCTGAGGACGGTCGCCCGGTTGGTGCTTGGATCAACCCTGACCTCGCCGCCACCCACCAGCGGAGCCGACCATCCGGCCGCCTGCGACCACTGCGGCGTCATTGTAAACAACAGGCAGACAGCCAATGCCGTGAAGCCGATCAGGCGATGAAATACTGACAGTTCCGGGTGCTCCAGGTGGTTTGTTCGGGAGTGTAGCAAGTCGATAGCCCTT